>CALJNE010000059.1 GCA_937982115.1 uncultured Bacteroidales bacterium
ATTGGCAATGTCAAGACGTTTTTTGATTTTTGCGAGAGGAATGATGCCTTCGGAGTGGAGAATTTTGATATAGTCCATGAATATGTGTTTTTTCTGAATATAATAAAATATCGTCCCAGTAGTTGGAATAAACGTCTTTCCACATTCTTTACATCTGTACCTGTCTAAATGATTATACCTCCCATGTTTTATTATATGTCCAGAATTACAATAGACACAAGTCTTAACCTTTATCTTTGAGGTTAGATAATCAAATTCGTTTAACTCCTTTAGTAATGCACTATATTCTTCTCTGTTTAATTCAGATATAGCTTGTCTTATTTCTTTTAATGTCAAGTTTTTCATAATGCAAAAATAAATATTTTTTAAACACAAAATTATGGATTATTTAATTTTTTTAAAATTCTCCCCATAAATTTTTCTCTCCTTTCTAATAACCACAAAATCTAAACAAAATCTAATCAGTTTTTTCCTTCAAAATTTATAACTCATCTAATTTTGTTAATTTTTTTTTAAATTTTACTAAACAATTACGCTCAAAATCAAATTTTTAGTATTTTTGTTAGTGTGAAACCTTTTGAAAAATCAACATATTATTTACAAAATTTAATAAACAATTAATATTTGTATTAGTTTTAAAGCATAATTTTGAACAAAATTCTTAAAATTAGTTTGCGATGGCATATATTAAGTTTGAAAAAGAGAAACTTATAAATTTGGAATACTCACTTCAACGAGAATTACTAAGAACTAACAGAACTGGAGCTTATGCAAGTACTACCATAATTGGTTGTAATACCAGAAAATATCATGGTCTTTTGGTTTGTCCCATGGAAGACATTGACGAGGACAATCATGTTCTTTTAAGTGCTCTAGATGTTTCCATTATTCAACATGGAGCGATGTTCAATTTTGGTGTACGAAAATATCCCGGAGGGAACTATGAACCTAAAGGACACAAGTATATTGTTAATTTTGAAATTGACCGCACTCCGGTACTTACTTACAGAGTTGGAGGAGTAATTCTAGATATGGAAAGAATTCTTTCTGAAGATGACAGAATTTTAATAAAATATACCTTACGAGACGCCCATTCCAAAACTTTAATAAGATTTAAACCTTTTTTAGCTTTTCGCAATGTTCACAAATTAAGTAAGGCAAATATTTTTGTTAACAATAAATATACTGAAATAGAAAACGGAATTAAAATAAGAATGTACGACGGGTACAAAGCTTTGAATATTCAATTCAACAAAAAAGTGGAATACGTTCATGTCCCAGACTGGTACTACAATGTTGAATATCAAGAAGAACAAAATCGCGGATATGAATATCAGGAAGACCTTTATGTACCTGGATATTTTGAAACTGAAATTAAAAAAGGCGAAAGTATAATCTTTACCGCTGGATTAAAAGAAATAAATCCTAAAACCATAACCAGAAAGTTTTCCTTAGAAGTTGAAAAAAGAATTCCGAGAAACAGTTTTATTGATTGTTTGCACAATGCTGCTCAGCAATTTATTGTTAAAAGAAACAAGAAAACAGAAATTATTGCAGGTTATCCATGGTTTGGGAGGTGGGGACGTGATACTTTTATTGCTTTGCCCGGCTTAACTCTTTATAATGGAGATTTAAAAACTTGTGAAGATGCTATTGATACCATGACCAATGAATTAAAAGACGGATTATTTCCAAATATTGGCACAGGAGAAACTACCGTAATGAATTCTGTTGATGCTCCACTATGGTTTTTCTGGACACTACAAGAATATTTAAAATTTTCAAAAGACAAAAAACGAGTTTGGGAAAAATACGGCTCAAAGATTAAGCATATATTAGATAACTATCGTAAAGGTACTCACTACAACATTAAAATGCATGATAACGGCTTGATTTGGGCAGGAGCTCCGGGAAAAGCTCTTACATGGATGGATGCAATTGTCGGAGGAAAACCCGTTACTCCTCGACATGGTTTCCCTGTTGAAATAAATGCTTTATGGTATAATGCCGTTTGTTTTGCGTTAGAACTTGCAGAAAATAATAATGATACATACTTCATTAAAAATTGGGAGTATGTTCCTGATATGATTCAACTTTCGTTTAATGAGTTTTTTTGGGACGAAGACAAAAAATATCTTGCAGATTATGTAACCTATGATTTTAAAGATTTCACAATTCGTCCTAATCAACTTTTTGCTTGTTCATTACCTTATACTCCAATTTCTGAAATAAAAAGAGAAAGAATTCTTGAAACAGTCAGAAAATTTTTACTAACTCCAAAGGGAATTCGGTCCCTTACTCCTCATCATCCTGATTATAAAGGAATGTGCGTTGGAAATCAAGAACAAAGAGATTTAGCTTATCATCAGGGTACGGTTTGGCCGTGGTTGCTTGGTCATTTTGCCGAAGCTTATCTTAAAATTCACGGAAAATCGGCATTATCATTTTTAGAAGAAATCCTCTACAATTTCGAAGAAGATATGACCAATCATGGAATTGGTACAATCTCAGAAATTTATGACGGAGATCCTCCGCACACTCCGAGAGGAGCTATTTCGCAAGCATGGAGTGTTGCAGAGTTAATAAGAATACATTATATGTTACAAGAATTGAAAAATAAAAACTAACTTCAAGGAGGAACCATGAAAGTTTTGATGTTTGGGTGGGAATTTCCGCCTCATATAGCAGGAGGATTAGGAACAGCATGCTACGGACTTACCAAAGGACTCAATAAATTTGGTACTGAAATTATTTTTGTCGTTCCTAAAGCTTTTGGAGACGAAGATCAATCACATGTTAAAATCCAGGATGCAGGAAATGTTGTTATTAACGAAAAATCTACAGATTTTTCAGAATTTTGGGATAACTTCAAATATCTCGAAGTAGGAGTTAATTTGATTCCTTACATGTCCCCGGAAGAGTATGCTCGTATTTTTGAAGGTAAAATTTTTTCTCATTCGGAAATAAAAGAAAAAGTACTCACATCAAAATTCTCTTTTTCAGGAACCTACGGACCGGACTTACTTACCGAAGTAGCTAGATATGCAATCGTTGGAGGATATCTTGCTAAACAAAATAATTTTGATGTTATTCATGCACACGATTGGTTAACATATCCGGCCGGTGTTGCAGCAAAACAAATTAGCGGCAAACCTCTGGTAGTACACATGCATGCAACTGAATTCGACAGAAGCGGAGAAAATATAAATCAACAAGTTTATGATATTGAGAGAGCAGGAATGGAAGCTGCTGACAGAGTAATCGCCGTAAGTAACAGAACCAGAAATATTGTAATAGAACGCTATGCCATTCCTCCCCAAAAAGTTGTTACTGTTTACAATTCCGTTGAACCCATTTCTTTGCCTGAAGAATTTAGAGTAACAAAAGGTTTTGATGAAAAAATTGTAACATTTTTAGGTAGAATAACATTTCAAAAAGGTCCGGAATATTTTATTGAAGCAGCTTATAAGGTCCTGCAAAAAGACCGTAATGTTCGATTTGTTATGGCCGGTAGCGGAGATATGCTCAATCGTATGATTCGGCGTGTAGCAGCATTAGGAATTTCCGACAAATTCCATTTCACCGGCTTTTTAAAAGGAATGGAAGTATATGAAATGTTTTCTATAAGTGATGTTTACGTTATGCCGTCAGTCAGCGAACCTTTTGGTATTTCCCCTCTCGAAGCAATGGCATCAGATGTGCCGGTAATAGTATCAAAGCAATCCGGCGTTGCAGAAATTTTAAAACATGCTTTAAAAGTTGATTTCTGGGATGTTGACGACATGGCTGATGCAATTTATGGATTACTCCATTATGAAGGGCTTTCAAAAATGTTTAAACGATACGGCAAACAAGAAGTGGAAAATCTCCGCTGGGAGAATTCCGCTTACAATGTACTTGAGGTTTATAAATCAGTTGTTAAAAATTAATTGAAAATTATATGAGAACTATTTGCTTTTACTTTCAGGTTCATCAACCTTTCAGATTGAAAAGGTATAAATTTTTTAACATTGGCAATGACCATTATTACTATAATGATTTTGAAAACAGAAATATTATGAGAAAAGTTGCCGAAAAATGCTATTTGCCGGCAAATCAAACTTTTCTCGACATCATTAATGAATACGGAGACAAAGTTAAAATTGCGTTCTCTATATCAGGTACTGCAATTGATCAATTTGAATTATATGCTCCCGATGTTCTGGAAAGTTTTAAAAAATTAGTTGATACTGGTTGCGTTGAAATACTCTCCGAAACTTATTCACATTCTTTATCTGCTCTAAAATCAAAAGAGGAATTTACCAGACAGGTAAACATGCATAAAGAAAAAGTAAAACAACATTTTGGAGTTACTCCACAGGTTTTTAGAAATACGGAGTTAATTTATTCCGACTATATCGGTGAAATGGTTGCCGATATGGGCTATAAAGCTATACTTACCGAAGGAGCTAAACATATTCTAGGATGGAAAAGCCCCAATTACGTTTATTGTAACACCATAAATCCTAAACTTAAGGTGTTGCTAAAGAATTTTAAACTTTCGGATGACATAGCTTTCAGATTTTCAAACCAAGCATGGGACCAATTCCCTCTTACAACTGAAAAATTTGTATCCTGGCTAAACGCAATTGACCCTTGCGAAGAAACAATCAACCTATTTATGGATTACGAAACTTTCGGAGAACATCAATGGAAAGAAACAGGAATTTTTGAGTTTTTACGTGCCTTGCCAAATGCCGTTTTTAAATATTCAAACTATACATTCTCCACTCCTTCGGAAGTAATAGCCAATACCGTTCCGGTAGCTGCTATCCATGTTGAACATCCTATCTCCTGGGCTGATGAAGAAAGAGACTTAACCGCATGGCTCGGAAACGAACTTCAAGACGACGCTTTTAATAAATTGTATGCCTTAGAAGAACAAGTAAAAAAATCAAATAATCCGGATATCCTTAAAGATTGGCTGTACTTACAAACAAGCGACCATTTTTATTACATGTGTACTAAATGGTTCTCGGATGGAGATGTTCATAAATATTTTAATCCTTATGATTCTCCTTACGAAGCTTATGTTAATTATATGAATGTTCTCAACGACTTTATGCTAAGATTGCGTGAATTTTCTAAATAAGCCCTGTTCGCCTTTTATAGTGTAAAGAGTCTCCATGTTCGCCGTAGCCTATTTGGTTACCGCTAAATTTTATTCTTGCTTCCAAACAATTTTTGCATTCATCAGCTTCTTCGTCTATGCAGGGTTTATCCTCATAAAGTAAATAGTTCTCGCGGTATTTTAACGGGGTTAAGTTTGGCATTATAATATTAGCTCCAACTTTTAAGGCTTTTTCTCTTCCTATTTTATCTATTGCTTGCATCGCAGTGGTTGCTGCTATGTTTATGTCTTTCATCATTATTCTTAAAATAGCTATCATCTTAAGGCTTAAATCAAAACGAGTATTCTTATCCCAGAGTGTATTTCTGAACTCAAACAATGGAGTTTGTTCATGTTCAATATAAGGTCCTAAACCAACCATGTCAATATCAAAATCTCTCAGGAAAATTAAATCATTTGCCAGATCTTCAATAGTCTGAAATGGTAATCCAACCATCACTCCACTTCCAACTTGATAACCGCACTCACGTAACAATTCAAGAGTTTTTATTCGATTTTCAAACAAATGTTTTGAGTCTTTGGGATGAATTTTTGAATATAAATCTGTATTCGAAGTTTCGATTCTTAACAAATAGCGTTTTGCACCCGCATCTTTCCACCTGAGTAAAGTTTCTTTATTTTGTTCTCCTAATGACAGAGTAATCCCAATCTCACCATTTGTAATTTGCATTATTTTTTTCAGAAGACTTTCTATTTCTTCGGTAAATTTCGGAGAATCCACTTCCCCACCCTGCAAAACTATTGATGCAAAATTTTGTTCATAAGCATACTTTACAGCGTCAAGAACTTCTTCTTCGGTTAACCTATATCTTGTTAAATTTTTATTGCTTTTTCTAATTCCGCAATAATAACAATCCTTCGAACATATATTCGAATATTCTATTAGTCCTCTAAAATACACTTTATTCCCAACATTGGAAGACTTTACTTCATCTGCTTTCTGAAAAAGTTTTCTCCTCTCCTCAGCTTCTGTTTTTAACAAATAAACAACATCTGCATAACTAAACTCAGACTTTGAAAAGATTGAATCAATGTTTTTTATCATAGATTTTATTTTGTAATATAAAAACCAAATAAAAAAATTTTTGTTTAATAATTAAAAAAAAAGAATACCTTTGCAAAAAATCTGTGGATAGATTTGGATGCTTGCAACCACAAAAAAAAAATGCTAAAAATCGCTGCACATATCCATTAAATCCACAATAAATTATTAACTAAAAACATAATAAGATGAGTTATTTTTTTACGTCAGAATCAGTTTCTGAAGGACATCCGGACAAAGTAGCAGATCAAATTTCAGATGCTATTTTAGATGAATTTTTAGCTTTTGATCCTAATTCAAAAGTTGCTTGTGAAACTTTAGTAACAACCGGATTAGTAGTTGTTGCAGGGGAAGTAAAATCGGAAATCTATGTTGATATTCAAGAGGTTGTTCGCAGAGTAGTAAACGAAATTGGATACACCAAAGGAGAATATCGTTTTGATGGCAACTCTTGCGGAGTATTAACAGCAATTCATGAACAATCTCCTGATATTAATATGGGTGTCGAAGGCTATGGATTACATAAAGAACAAGGTGCCGGAGATCAAGGAATGATGTTTGGATATGCTTGCACCGAAACCGACGATTTCATGCCCTTACCCCTTGACTTAGCACACAGATTTTTACAAACACTCTCCGAAATACGTCGCGAAGGAAAGGTTATGACATACTTGCGTCCCGACTCTAAATCTCAAATTACTATCGAATACAACGACAATAAAACCCCAAAAAGAGTTGATACTATTGTTGTTTCCACACAACACGACGACTTCGATAAAGATGAGATGAAGATGTTGGAAATAATAAAAAACGACGTTCTTAATATTTTAATTCCAAGAGTGCTTGAAGATTTACCCGAAAGAACAAGACAACTTTTCCGTGGTGATTTTACTTTACACGTAAATCCTACAGGAAAATTTGTTATTGGTGGACCGCATGGTGATACCGGCCTTACAGGAAGAAAAATTATTGTTGACACTTATGGCGGTAGAGGTGCTCATGGTGGCGGAGCTTTCAGCGGTAAGGATCCTTCAAAAGTTGACCGTTCTGCTGCTTATGCCGCTCGTCACATTGCAAAAAATATGGTTGCCGCCGGAATCGCAGATGAAGTTTTAATACAAGTGGCTTATGCCATTGGCGTTGCTAAACCGGTTGGGCTTTATGTTAACACTTACGGTACCTCCAAAATTAATTTATCAGACTCACAAATAGCAGAAAAAATCAAAGGAATTTTCGATTTAAGACCGGCAGCAATCGAAGAACGTCTCAAATTGCGTAATCCTATCTATTCTGAGACTGCAAAATACGGTCACTTTGGTAGAACTCCAAGAATGGTGAAAAAGTATTTTCATTCTCAATATTGCGGAGAAAAAGAAATTGATGTAGAACTTTTTACCTGGGAAAAACTTGATTATGTTGATATTCTTAAAAAAGAATTCGGAATCTAAATTTTTTTATAAATAATTTTATCCTAAAAACCTCTGAATAATCAGAGGTTTTTTTAACTTTCGCAAAATTTTGTAATGGGCAAATATCAAAAATATATTGTCGGGCTAATTGGACTGGTATTAATCCTACTTTTTACCTACTATTTCAGCTTTATAATCAAATGGATTTTGATCTCTGCTTTTATAGCAATGCTCGGCAATCCTCTTGTTGAGCTATTGTCTAGTATTCATATCGGAAAAATCAGATTTCCTAAATGGCTAGCCTCCATTCTGACAATTATAACATTTTACTTGTTAATTTATTCAACTATAAGTTTATTATATCCATTTGTCATCAATCAAGTTAATGAAATACAATCCATAGATATAGAGACTATTAGCGAAGGTTTAGAAAAGCCGATTAAAAACATCAATGATTTTGTAAGAAGTTCTCCGCTATTAAATCAACCGGATTTCGATATAGAAGATTTTATAATTAAAAGAATTGAAAAAATTATTAGTTTCAATTCAATTGGAAATATGGTGAACGATTTAGGTTCGGCTATATGGAACTTTTTACTTTCGTTGTTTGCCATAAGTTTTATATCGTTCTTTTTCTTAAAAGATAAAGATTTATTCGATAGGGGCGTATTAGCTTTAGTGCCTGAAAAATACGAGGAAAAAACGGCAAATGTTTTGGGGACATTGCGTAAACTCATCGCAAGGTATCTTTTAGGAATAATAATGGAAACTTTTTTAATGTCAATACTGTTTTTTACAGGCTTATATATAATTGGAGTTAATTTTCAACTTGCAATTATTATTGCAGTGATTTGTGGTATTCTCAATATCATTCCTTATATAGGTCCCTGGATAGGAGCCTTTACAGCTATTATTTTGGTAACAGTTGATAATATAGGAATGGATTTTTATACAGGGATTTTACCTTATTTTTACAAAATTATAATCGTTTATGCCATTGCACAACTTATTGATAATATAGTTTTTCAACCTTTTATTTATTCAAAAAGCGTAAAAGCACACCCTCTGGAAATATTTTTGGTAATCATAATAGCAGGAACCCTTTATGGAGTACCCGGAATGATGTTGGCAATACCAGGATATACAGTTATAAGAGTTATTGCAAAAGAATTTCTGTATCAATATAAGTTTATTCAAAAACTTACCAGAAATATAAATTACGAAAATCCCGTTAAAAATGAAGATATATAAGTTTGGTGGAGCATCACTTAAAATTCCCGGCAATTTAAACACACTTATTAAAATTATTAAAGATGAAAAAGATCTTATTCTTGTAGTTTCTGCTATTGACAAAACTACAAATGCTCTTGAAAAACTAATTGATGCTTGCTTTAATAATTATCCCGAAAAAGAAGAAATTTTTAGCAAAATCAAATCTTTCCATTACAAATACCTTAACGAATGCTTTGATTTTAAATGTCCTTTAAACATAGTTAATGATTTTGAAAATATTATACAAAAATTAGAAAATTTTGTTCATACAACTCCTGATAATGATTTTGATCGTTTCTATGATTCAATAATATGCTTCGGAGAATTACTAAGTTCATTTATTGTTTCAAATAGTTTGAAATATAAAGGCATTGATAACAATTTAATAGATGTAAGAAAAATTTTATTTACGGATTCAAATTATCGGGATGCAAAAATTTTGTGGGAAGAATCCGAAAATAAATTAAAAAATTCCGGAATTGTATTTTCGGGAATAACTATTTTACAAGGATTTATAGGTGAAGACAAAAATGGAATCACAACAAGTCTTGGACGCGAAGGTTCTGATTATACCGCAGCAGGATTAGCATATCTTTTGAATGCAGAATCCGTAACAATTTGGAAAGATGTTCCGGGAATTATGAATGCTGATCCTTCATGGTGTGATTTTGCAGAAAAACTCACTGAAATTTCCTATCGCGAAGCCATTGAATTAGCCTTTTACGGAGCAAAAGTAATACACCCGAAAACAATTAAACCTCTTGAAAACAAATCAATCCCACTTTATGTAAAATCTTTTCTTAATCCTCTTGATAGCGGAACAGTTGTAAAAAAACTCAATTATAAACTTAATCTTGTTCCGATTTATATTTTAAAAGAAAACCAAATCCTGCTTTCTGTTTCGCCCAAAGATTTTAGTTTCATTGTAGAAGAAAATTTAAGCAAAATCTTTAGCCTGTTTGCTCAATACAAAATTAAAGTAAATGTGATGCAAAATTCGGCTATCAGCTTTTCAGTATCCATTGACGGTAATAATCGTTATTTTGAAAAATTGATTGAAGACTTAAGAACGGAATTTATAGTTAAATATAACTCGGAACTCGAACTAATAACTATTCGTTATTACAACGACCAGGCAATAGAAAAAATGACTTCCGGAAAGAAAATTTTACTCCAACAAAAAAGCAGAAATACAGCCAGATTTGTTTTAGAAAAATTTTAATTATCAATCTTTTTACCGTATGCAAGGTCCCCTGCATCACCCAATCCCGGAACTATATAAGATTTTACCGTGAGCTCATCATCTATTGCAGCAACCCACACGTTTATATTAACATTTATAAGCTTTCTCTCAAGGTAATCAAGTCCTTCTTTACTAGCGATTATTGCTGCCATGTGAGTCTGACGAGGTTTTCCGTATGCAAGCAAAGCTTTGTAAGCAAGCTCAAAACTACCTCCACTTGCTAGCATGGGATCGTTTATAATTACAATTTTTTTCTCAATTTCAGGCGAGCTGACATAATCAATTTTTATTTCGAAATCTCCGCTTTTGTCATATTTACGGTAACCCGCAATAAATGCACTGTCGGCATGGTCAAAATAATTTAGAAAACCTTGATGATAAGGAACTCCTGCTCGCATTAATGTTGCTATAACAGGTTGCTCTTTCAAACATGGAACTGTTGCTATTCCAAGTGGAGTAGTTACTTCCTCATTAGCAAAAGGTAAACTTTTGCTTATTTCATACGCCATTATCTCTCCTATGCGTTCGAGATTACGACGAAATCTTAACCTGTCAAGTTGAATTTGATGATCCCTGAGCTCTGCAACAAACTGATCAAGGAGAGTCCCCTTTCCGCCTAAATTGATTACCTTCATTTTTAAAAAATTTATTTTACTAAAATAAAATTAATTATTTGTTACAACAAAAAAATTTTATTTTTCGGGAATATTTTAAATTTTAAATTATGAAGTCAATTATTCTATTTTTTGCTGTGATTTTGTGCTGTGGATTTCTTTCTGCACAAACTTTTTACAACGATTATGTTGATGGTGTTGTATATTTTAAAATTAAAAATGAATCCGGGATTTCTCTTCCAACTTTTTGCCCCGAAATTAAAGAAGAAATATTTTCAATTTTAGAGCTTGAAGAATCCTATCAAATAATTGAAATAATTAAACCATTTAAAACAAAAGATCCTCGTATTCAGTCAATATACAGGATAAAATTTGACAATTACTCTGCAGTGGATGAAATAATTAAAAAATTAAATGAAAAAGAATTTGTTGAATATGCCGAAAAATCTCCATTGTATAAGTTATTTTACATGCCATCCGACACCTATATTTCAGAACAATATTATCTCGAAAGAATAAATGCTTATGCAGCTTTCGATATAATTCAGGGAGAATACAAAACCAAACTTGCTATTGTTGACGATGCATTAAGAACTACTCATCCGGATTTAGCTGGCAATATTTACATAAACCCAACCGAAGAGGTCAACAGTCTTGATAGCGATGGTAACGGCTATATTGATGATGTAAACGGCTTCGACGTGGCAGATAATGACAACAATCCAAACCCCCCGGCAAATCCACCATTTTTTTGGGGAGAGCTTGCTTTTACACATGGCACTCACTGTGCAGGTCTTGCAGGAGCTGTAACAGATAATGATTACGGAATTGCATCTGCATCCTTTAATCATGTGCAAATTATTGGTGTAAAATGTGTTAAAAACAGTAGTTTCTTACCAATTTCGATAGCTTACGGACCAGATGGAGTTGATTATGCAATTGCAGCAGGTGCCGAAGTAGTAAGTATGTCTTTCGGCGGACCTCAACAAGGATTTGAAACTCTTCAAAGTCTTATTCAAGTCGGTTTTGAAAATGGAATCATCTTTGTTGCTGCCGCAGGAAATGACGGTAATGAAACTCCTAATTACCCCGCTGCATATCCACAAGTAATAGCAGTAGGAGCATCTGATCAAGACGATAAAATTGCCAGTTTTTCTCAACGTGGAGATTTTATTACTGTTGTAGCACCGGGAGCCGGAATTTATAGTAGTCTTGCATGGTCATCGGAATTTGGCCCTCAAGACGGAACTTCTATGGCTTGCCCACTTGTTGCAGGTGTTGTTGCTCTATTGAAGTCCCAAAATCCCCAAGCATCATCTCAACAAATTATTGATTGCCTCATTCAAGGTTGCGACAACATTGATGAACAAAATCCAAATCTTATAGGCAAAATGGGAGCAGGCAGAGTTAATGTTTATAATTCTTTAATCTGCTTACAAAACATAACAGAAAATATTCCAGTAAAAGATGATGTTTTTGGAATTTATCCAAATCCTGCAAATGACCAGATTTTTATTCATCTTAACGGCAAAGGAATAAAAACTTTAAAAATTAGGGACATCTCCGGAAAAATAATTTATTCTTATTGTTATTCTGATGAAATTAACAAAATAAATATCGGAGAACTAACTAAAGGTTTTTACATACTCGAAACTGAAAATGATGGTAAAATACTAAGCACCAAACTTATTAAAAACTAAAAAAAAAGAGGCTGCAAAAAAATACAGCCCTTTTTTGGAAGTATGCTTATTATTAAATCTGACCGCTAAAAAATTTATATACAGCTTCTTTATTCATTTCAGTAACAGTGAGATGAAATTTTCCATCCCTGAATACAAAGTAATTAAATGATTTTCCTACCATCCTTTGACCCGGAATTGGTCTTATTAGATTAGCAGGGACTCTCCACAACTCATAGTTATTTCTTTCAGCAACCTTTTGCATTTCAACATAATTCGGAATACTGTAAGGAATAATTTTCGTCTGTACTACAGGATTTGAGAGTGTTACCGAATATTCAATGACTGATTCTCCTCCTGATTTTTTTGGAAAATCTTCCACTTCTGCTTTCAAAAACAAACTTACAAAAACGAAGAACAAAATATAAACTGACTTTTTCATGACATTAAATTTTAATTAGTAATCATTTTACAGCTTTAATACGTTTTTGTTCACATAAAAAGGGTTAAACAAATGTTAAACATTTTTGAAAATTAGTTAAACAAATTTTTCACTAAGAACAAATAGATATAATTAAATGAAGAACACTAAGTAATTTCAAATTTATTTTATGCGAGGATTATTTTTTTCTATTTTTGAAAAAATTGAAATTGTAAAAAATTGTACATTGTCAATTCTAAGTTTTCCAATAAGATGAATAATAAAAGACTTTTAATTTTGATTATTTTTGGATTAAATGTAGGGCTTGTTTTTTCACAAAATTGGGATATTGATTTATTAAGAAAAACCAATCTAAACAGAAATATAAATCTTGACAAAAGCTTAATTTTAACAACTCATACAGCGGCCCCATTAAGTATCTCAACACCAATCATCTTTTTTACAACAGGAGTTTTATTGAAAGATAACTTAATAATTGGAAAAAGCATTTATTCAGCAGAAACATTACTAATCTCAAATATACTATCAACAAGTATGAAATATTTAATAAACAGAGAAAGACCTTTTATAAAATATCCTGAATTACAAAACATAACACGAGTTAGTAGTCCTTCTTTTCCATCGGGACATACATCAACTGCCTTCGCTCTTGCAACATCCTTAAGTTTGGCTTTTCCTAAATGGTATGTTATTGTTCCTTCGTTTTTATGGGCAGGATTAGTTGCATATTCAAGATTACATTTGGGAGTACATTATCCGAGTGATGTTATTGCAGGTATAATTGTTGGATGCGGCTCAGCTTTTCTAAGTATAAAAATAAACTACTATATAAATAAAAATACGGAAGCTAAATTATTTTTTATAGGTAGATAAATAATGAAATCAATAATTATTAAGTATCAAATACATGTATTAAAGTTTATAAACCTGCCGTATATAAGGTAACATATTACAGCTATGTTATGGACTCAATAGTGACTGAATCTTTTAATGTAGGTTGGAACAATGAGCAACAAAGACTAATATGTCCTTAAATTTTCAGAAAAATGCTATACATAATTGAAACAGGACTAAAAAATCCTGTTTCTTATTTTCGTTGTTGGTCTTTCCCAAATCAAATAACTTATCGTAGATACAACAATGACGGAGATCAAATATATGACGAGGAATATTATTTGATTATATCCGAAACTGGATTTTTTAATTAAATAAATTACAGGTAAATGAACTAAATACATTGAATATGAAATTATTGCAATAAAAACTATTGGTGCTTTTAATATTTTTTGTTTAATGTTGGCAAAATAAAACAGCGGCAGCAACATAACAGTAAATAAACTTTCAAAACTTAAAGCAATCGTTTGTTTAAAAAAACTGTTCCAATCAATTACGTAAATTTTTAAAACAATCAAGCCTATAATCCCAATCGTAAATAATACAAATCTGCCTTTATAAACTGATTCTTCATAAAATTTTATAACTAAAGCAGCACCTAATCCGTAAGCAATCGAATCTAATCTGGTTAAAACAAGTTTTCGAAAATAAAGATAATATGTACTTTGATCAGCATTAGAATTATAGGTAAAAATTCTATATAATAAGGGAAATATCATTAAGATAAGAAATGTATATAAATATGCATTTTGAAATTTACTTTTAAATATTACAACCACAGAAACAAGAATTGCGGGCAATAAAAGATAAAACCACTCCTCTACTGCCAGGCTCCAGGATTCCCAAAAAAATAAGTCTAATGGTTTTGAAAAATTCTGCAGAAAAACAAAATATGCAGAGGCGTTAAAATTTATTATTCCGTCGTAAATACCGAAATAAACAAACAAAATATTTACAAACAGGAATAAATAATAATTAGGTAAAGTTCTGAACCATCTCCTGATATAAAACTTTTTGGAAAAACTAAGAAACTCATTTTTTGAGTTTATTTCAGCATTTAAAAATATATTTCCAATGAGAAATCCCGAAAGAACAAAAAACATTTCTACTCCATCGAGTAAAACATTTGTAAAATATAAATTCGAAAAATGTTCAAAGTAATGACCTACGACCACAATAGAAACGGCAACAACTCGAAATAAATCCAATCCTATATTACGATCAGCTATTTCTGTTTTAAGGATTTTCAAATTATAAGCTTTGCATTAACTCTTCAGTAGTTACACTAACAACTCCAAGCTTTTTACAAACTATCCCACCCGCCAGATTTGATAAATATGCTATGTCCTTTATATCAGCATTACAAGCCAGCAACAAACCGGCAACGCTTATTACAGTATCACCTGCTCCCGAAACGTCTGCTATTTGATGAATATTGTTAGCCGGAAAATGCAAACATTCTTCTTTGGTGCAAATCAAAGCCCCATTCTCAGACAATGTAATCAATCCGATTTTAACATTCATTTCGGTTATGAACTTTTTACATGCAAGACTTAAAGTGGTAAAATCTTTTTTATCAATTTCTGTTTTTGTACCTTCACAAAACTCTTTAAAATTTGGCTTAAACAGATTAACATTTCGATAACTAAGAAAATTCTTCCTTTTAGGATCAACAGCCGTTGGAATTTGCTTTGTTTCAGCAATTTTAATTATTTGTTCAATAACACTTTGTGTGAGAACCCCTTTATCATAATCCTGAAAAACGATTAAATCAATTTTTTCGTTATCTGTTATTTCGATTATTCTATTAATAAGTTGCTGTGAAAGTTCTTCAGAAATATCGGTAGTAATTTCATCATCAACTCTGAGAAGATGTTGTCCTGCACTTATAATTCTATGTTTTACCGTTGTTTTCCTTTCGTCCGATTCGATTATTCCGATATCGGTCAAATTGTTTTCCTTTAAGATGTTTTTAAATATTTCGGCTTTATCATCATTCCCGATAACAGAACAAACAATAACTTCGCCACCTAAGGATTTGATGTTAAAAGCAACATTAGCCGCACCTCCTGGACGATATTCCCGACTTGTAACCGAGACTATTGGAATTGGGGCTTCCGGCGAAATACGATTTACTTTGCCATATAAGTATGAATCAAGCATTATATCCCCCACTATCAGAATCTTTTTGGTTTTAAATTCTTCGATATAATGTAATAGGATCTGTTTTTCTGTCTTGTATTCTTTTAAACTTTTTATTCCGCTCATTTACTTATCTATTTTTTCTTAAGAACTAATTTAAATTTCATTTTTTGTATAAATTGAACACATGGTTCTACAATGTCAGGATTAATAACAATATCAAAATTTGAATAAGAAAGCCTATCATAAAACAAATTTATTTTTTCATTTGGATTAACATACGTAATCTCGGTTGAATTTGGCGAAAGAACTTCGTAATTTATAGGCATATATGACGTAAATAAAGTATATTGATTATTTGGGAAAATACAATAACTACTTTCTTCAATTGATTTAAAGTTAGCGTCAAAACTTATTCCTAATTCTGCTAATTCTTGTGTATAAACTTTTAATAGCTTAACACATTCACCTCTTAAAATCTTTAGTGGGCTTTGTTGATCAGTAACAATATGTTCGACTCTTATGACATCATATATCTCATTTTTTGCAGCAATTTTAATGTAATAATCACTGAGACTACGCTCTTTATAATAAATATGGATATTTTTTTTGAGTTCATATCCTTTTGGAACTTCTATAAGTTTTTTGCTGAAAATCTTTTTTTCTTTTTCACGTGAAAATATTGGCGTTTGAGAAATAAAGTCAACATATATATCTTTTTTATCTACTCCTATTTCGTTTATAAATGCATTTATTCTCTGATCCATTAAATCATAAGCTGCTTCAAGATCTTTTGCAACTTGAGATACACCCAAAATCATTATAAAAGCATCAGGACGAACATTCATTATTGCTTTAACCTCTAAATATATAACAGTATCATTCGCCGGTTGGGAATAATAATAATTATATGCTGATTGTATTATCCCTGAAGTAGTATTTATATCATATTCACGATACAAAGTTGAAGACTCGGATGATTTACTTTTTTGATAATACCAATTTCCGGAAGCCTGACAAAATAAATTAATGCATATTATTATGCCAAGCATAAAAGTAAACAATGTTTTCATAAATTTGTTATTTAATATTATTGCCAAAATTAAACAATTTATGCATAATGTTAAAAAATTAAATTTTATTGAAACAAAATTTTTATTATTTCGTATAGAGGTATAGTTTTTGATAAAATTAAATTATGAAAAAATTTTTCAACATATCACTCCTACTGTTATTATCATTAACTGTTTTAGGTTTAAGACCTTTTCCGATTGATGATATAAAGTATTTTTTTGATTCATCAGGATCTCCTAAAATTCAGATTTCTGCTCCGGCTCCAAATCCGGTTTATGACTATGCTACAATTAATTATCAAATTCCCGAAAACGAATTTGCAGAAATAGCAATATTTAACTTTACAGGGTTGAAATTAAAATCTTATAAAATTAGTGGTAACGAAAATTCCTTATTAATTGATTGTACTGATTTACAATCCGGAGTATATTTTGTAAGCCTAATTTATCAGGATAAAAATGTAGATTCCAAAAAGTTGGTAAAAAAATAGTTTTCATAATTCTTGTTTTTAGCCGGCATTATTTTTTTGTAATGCCGGTTTTTTATTGATAATTTTGAAACTTGTTAAATTTAATATAAATGGATATCACACAAATAAAAAATCTAGTAAATTCAGGCTGGGACGACAGAAGTCTTTTAAATGAAAGCAGCACTGTAAAAGCGATAGAAACAGTTATTGATTTGCTTGATAAAGGAGAATTAAGAGTAGCCGAAAAAATTTCGGGGAAATGGCAGGTAAACGATTGGATAAAAAAAGCAGTTATACTTTACTTTCCTATCAAAAAAATGGAAAAATCAGAAATTGGGATCTTCGAATATCATGATAAAATTCCTTTAAAAAAGAATTATGATAAATTGGGAGTACGAGTTGTTCCGAATGCAGTTGCAAGATATGGTTCGTATTTGGCTCCCGGTGTAATAATGATGCCGTCTTATGTTAATATTGGTGCTTATGTTGACTCAGGAACAATGGTTGATACCTGGGCTACAGTAGGGTCTTGTGCTCAAATAGGAAAAAATGTTCACCTTTCCGGTGGAGTTGGTATCGGAGGAGTGCTTGAACCTGTGCAAGCAGCTCCGGTTATTATTGAAGATAATTGCTTTATTGGATCAAGATGTATTATTGTTGAAGGAGTAAGGATTGGCGAAGAAGCCGTTCTCGGTGCAAACGTAGTTATAACCGCCTCAACAAAAATTATTGATGTTTCGTGCGAAGTTCCGGTTGAATATACAGGTTTTGTTCCCCCCAAATCTGTGGTTATTCCGGGAAGTATTCCTAAAAAATTTGCTGCCGGCACATACAACGTTCAATGTGCTTTGATTATCGGAAAACGAAAAGAATCTACCGATAAAAAGACTTCTCTGAACGATGCTTTGAGAACTTTTGAGGTTTCGGTATAATATTTATTAATTTATGCGTATAGGATTTGATGCAAAGAGGGCTTTTGTTAATTCCACCGGACTTGGTAATTACAGCCGGGATATCATTAGGGGATTTAATCATTATTTCCCCGAAAATGAATATTATCTCTTTACTCCTCTCAAAGAAACTTCACTTCTGGAAAATGAATATGTAAAAAACATTGTATCTTCAAAATATGTGTCAAAACTTGGTAAAGCATTTTGGAGAACATTATCTATTCCTTCAAAAATAAACGAATTAAATCTCGACATATATCACGGATTAAGTAACGAATTGCCATTAAACATAAATAAGGCAAAAGTTAAAAAGCTTGTTACTATACACGATCTAATTTTCATAAAATTTCCTCAACTATATCCTTTTGTTGATAGAAAAATTTATCACAGAAAGTTTTTCCTTGCCTGTAAAAATGCAGATACAATAATTGCCACAAGCGAACAAACAAAACTCGATATAATAAGATATTTCGGAATTAACGAAAAAAAAATACAGGTTGTTTATCAGTCTTACAACAGTATTTTTGATAAACGCTTTAGTCAGGAAGAAAAATTAAAAATCCTAAAAAAATATAATCTTCCCCAAAGATATATTTTAACCGTTGGAACTATAGAAGAGAGGA
Source organism: uncultured Bacteroidales bacterium (assembly GCA_937982115.1). Classification (GTDB taxonomy): domain Bacteria; phylum Bacteroidota; class Bacteroidia; order Bacteroidales; family ML635J-15; genus Bact-19. The sequence goes on from CALJNE010000059.1 coordinate 19,024, forward strand.
AAAACACTCTCAATGTTGTTAAGGCATTATATTATTATAATCTTGACATAAAATATGTCTTAATAGGAAAATACACACCTTACTGTCGAAAAGTGGAGGAATACGCACGTGAAAAAGGGATTTCGGACAGAATAATCATCCAAAATAATGTTAAAAACGAAGATTTACCGATAATCTATCAAAATTCCGAAATTTTTATTTACCCATCAATTTATGAAGGTTTTGGGATACCTATTTTAGAAGCATTTGCTTCAGAGACTCCGGTAATTACAGCTGATCACGGCAGCACGGCAGAAATTGCAGGTAAAGCTGCTGTTCAAACCGAAGTACATAATTCGAAAGCTATTGGAATTGCAATAAAAACATTGCTTGAAAGTTCGGAGCTAAGAGAAATATTGAAAAACGACGGAATAGAAAGGCTAAAACTATTTGATAGAAAAACAGTTATAAATAATCTAAATAATATTTACAATAGTTTATGAAAGAAATTATTTCCGAAGCTGTGAGTGTTTTAAAAAAAGGGGGAGTAATTTTGTATCCCACAGATACTATTTGGGGACTTGGTTGTGATCCCACAAACGAATCTGCAATTGCTGCAATTTATAACATTAAAGCGAGAGACCCCTTAAAAAGTATGATTGTTCTGGCAAACTCAATTGAAATGATTAAAAATTACGTTTACGAAATCCCTGATGAAGCCTTAACCCTAATAGAAGTTTCTGACAAACCCCTTACAATAATTTATCCTCGAGCTAAAAATCTCTCTCCAAACATTTGTGCAACGGATGGAAGTATTGGAATAAGAATCCCAAAAGATGAATTCTGTCTGAAACTTATTGAAGAATTTGGCAAACCAATAGTATCTACATCTGCAAATACAAGTGGCAGAAGATCCCCGCTCGGATACTTTGACATAGAAAATGAAATAAAATTAGCAGTGGATTATATCGTTCCTCTAAGGCTCGAAGAACTCAGTAACTCTTCGGGATCGCAAATAGTTAAAATTGAAAAAAACGGAGAATTACAAATAATTAGATAGAAAGTTAATGATAAGTTTTCGTGCAATTCATAAAAACACAATTGAAAATCTAAAAACTTTATATACTGTTTATGAATGTGAAACTATTTCATATCTTTTAATTGAAAATTTAACCAAACTAAACAAAACCAAAATAATCTTAAATTTTGATGAGTCTTTTCCGGAAAAAATTTTGGATAAGTATTTACATTCGATTGAAAGGTTAAAAAATGGAGAACCTATTCAGTATATTACAAATCAGGCTTATTTTTACGGGCGAGAATTTTTTGTTAACCCTTCAGTTTTAATTCCACGACAAGAAACCGAAATTTTGGTTAAAGAAACAATAGATATCTGTACGAACAAGTCTCTAAAAAATCCAAAGATTCTTGATATAGGAACAGGAAGCGGATGCATCGCTATAAGTTTAAAAAAAGAAATTCCGGATGCGGATGTTTATGCACTGGATGTTTCGCCTGAAGCGATTGAAATTGCTAAAAAAAATAGCACTACTCACAATACCGATATAGTTCTTGCCATTTATGATGTTTTCTCAAATAAAAATTTTCCGTTCGAAGGGATAAAATTTGACATTATTGTCTCAAACCCGCCTTACGTAACAGAAAGTGAAAAAAAACTTATGCATAAGAATGTAACCTTATTTGAACCGGCATTAGCACTTTATGTTGAAGACAATGACCCATTAATTTTTTACAACTCAATTTCGGAATTAGCAAAATATATTTTAACAACACCAGGATACTTAGTTTATGAAATAAACGAAAATTTCTCTGAAGAGGTTTCGAAAATTAATCTTGGCAAAGGATTTGTAAAAAATCTGGTAATTTCTGATTTAAATAATAAAAATCGTGTAATTGTATCAATAAATTCATTAAATTTGTAAAAAAAGAAAAAATATGAAAAAAATCGCTTTACTTATCGCCGCATTCAGCACTTTAATGTTTATTTTTATTGCTTGCGAACGTGAAAACAGTTCAGATGTAAATCAAGATCGTATTTATGCTTTATATGAAATTTATTATGATAAAACAGAAGACGTTAGCTATGCCAGAGCTTCATTTTTCTTTGGCAGTATAACAGGAACAAAATTACAATTAAGCTCTCCAAGTAATGTAAAATTCAACAATGTTGAAATGGGATTTAAGAATGCTCTTGCCTATTACGAAACCAGTAATGCAGGATTTATTGAACAAGGCACTTTTGTTTGGACAGACCTCGATGGCAACAGCTTTACGAACATCGCAACAGTAAAAACAATTGATTTGCCCGAAAATATGGATACGATTACCAAAGGTCAGGCTTATGAACTAACTTGGATTGGAGAGCCTTTAGGTAGTGATGAAAATGTTTGGGTTTTTATTAACGGACAAATGGAAAATGATGAAGTTAATGCATATCAAACAACTCCGGGAGCCACAAAAGTAATTCTTACCTCTACTCAAACCAATAGATTATCGGTAGGAACAAATCAAATATTCATTCAACGCCGAAACAATACAGAAGCTCAAGAAAAAACTTCTGCAGGAGCTAAATGTGCCGGGATTTACAAATCTCAAACCTACAATATCGAGGTAAAATAATCTTGAAAATCTATTTTGTTTATTAAAAAGGAGAGTGAACAGCTCTCCTTTTTTTTTCTGGGAGTGATTTTTCCTTTCATGTTATTATACTTTACAGGTTCTAATTTCCAAGTGTTTAAAAAATTCTAAAAAATATCATCACATTTTTAATGTTTTATAACATATTTTCAATAATACCACACTCTTAAAGTCTTGTTTTACAGGCTCTTATAAAATGGCACTATAATTAGCACTATCTTTTTTAGAATCTGTCTAAACAATCAATCTTACAATTAGGTTTAGAGTGTAAGAAAATTTTTTTAATAAAAAACATTTGTTGTGTATGAAAAATATATTTGGTAGAAATTTAATAGCTGTTATAATAATAACATTATCAATTGGCAATAGTTTTAGTCAAGAAATCAAAAATTTTGATTTAGTAAAAAATAAGGCTGTTACAATTGATTCACGAGAAAAAATTTCTTTGAACAGTTTATATTTTGATAATAATCCGGCACTTATTGTATCAAAAGAAAAGACTTTCAAAACTACAAATGAAAGCCCATTAGTGCTTGAAATCAATGCATCTGAGCTGAATTTAATAAAAGAAGACTTAAAAAACGACTTTAGTTCGATAGAGTTGATAAAAATATTTCATAATCATGGAGAAAAACCATATCAATTACGAATGGACCTGAATGAATTATTTCCAAACCTGCGAGCAGTTGTTTTCCAGTGTGATTTCAGATGTAATGAAAAAGATGTAGAAGGTATTTTGACAAATCAATCAAAAACAAGTGTTCAGTATTACTATTTAACAATTATACCGGATTAAAAGATTAAAAATGATTGAGAAAGAAAGAAATAAAATAAAATAAACTTAAAAATAAGAGTTATGAAAAAGATTTTAATTACAATACTTATAACTACATTGTTTTTGCCATTTATAAACAGTCAGGTTATAGTTCCATTCACACAAAGAAGTTCTGTTAATACTCCGAATAAATACATATACAATGTAAGAGGCGATTTTACCTTAATCGGGAATACGAATCTTACACTTGCGAATTACGGAGATAACACAGGAAATCATAATAATATGATTTATGTAGATGTTGATGCCGATCCTAACACATTAAATTCGTCATCAGCAACGCTACAATTTTCTACAGAAAATGGAGCGATACCAGAATGTTCAAATATAATTTTTGCAGGTTTATACTGGACAGGCAGAGCTCACGATGGAGGTACAAGTCCAATGGAATTTAATGTAACAAAAAATAGTGTTACTGTTAATTTTAATAAAAGACAAGTATTATTGAGAGGTCCCGGAGCTGGTGGTTACACAGTAATTACAGCAAATCAAAACGACATTTATTTTCCCGAAACTCAGCATGGACAAATGTATTCTGCTTTTGCAGAAATTACTGATTATGTAAAACAGTATGGTTTAGGAGAATATACTGTTGCCAACATAGCCCTTAGAGAAGGTGTTGGAGGAGGAACAGGATATTATGGAGGTTGGGGTCTTATTGTTATTTATGAAAATTCCAAAATGAAATGGAGGGACATTACCATTTTTGATGGACACGCATACGTAGCAGGAGGAATAACGGCAGATTTTACTATTCCTGTATCCGGATTTAACACTGTCCAGAGTGGGCAAGTAAACATGAAACTTGGATTAGTTGCAGGAGAAGGAGATAGACCAATTCAGGGTGATTATTTTCAAATAAGAGACCATTCAAATACTAATTGGATAACCTTAAATCATGCAGGAAATTCAACCAATAACTTTTTTAATAGCTCAATTTTTACCGGTGGTAACCCACGAAATCCTAATCTGCTTAACAATACAGGATTGGATATATCAATGTTTAATATTCCTAATTCGGGGAACAGTGTTATTACAAACAACCAAACTTCTACTCAATTCAGATATGGGACTACTCAAGACACCTATGTTATATTTATGATGGCGATGTCGGTGGATGCATATATTCCAACTCCAGAAGCTCATGCACAAATTCAAAGTATAAATAACCTACCATATACTCCTGGCGATCCGTTAGTTATAGAACCCGGTCAGGAAATTGAAATTACAATAGACATAAGAAATAAAGGTACCGAACCTATTGACAATGCAGAGGTAATTGTTCCAATACCATTTGCATCAACTTATGTCAGCAGTTCAAATCAGATATATTTTTCACCGTCGCCAAATCCAAATAATTTATATTTTGATCCAACACTTGGAGCAAATGGTTCGATTGTTTGGCAAATCGGGACTTTACCATTACCCGCCGATCCTAATGAACTTCTTGGTAAATTAACCTTTAAAATAAAAGCTACAGAAGATTGTACAATACTTGCCAATACAAATTGCGATGCTCAAATTGTAGTTCAAGGACACATGAACGGTGTTGGTCAGATAAGTGGAACCTTATTGAATAATCTTGTTACAGTTCAAGGTTTTCAGACTTCGGGATTATGTATAGGAGAACCAATATTAAATCCATTTATTTTCTCAATAAATTCCACAAATTTTGTTAATGATAATTGTTCTTCATCAAGCACAAATTTACAATTTTTATTGTGTAATTTGACCGGTCCAAGCATTCCTATAACACAGATTTTAGGACATTTTCCTCCGGGATCAAGATTTTACAATCAATATCCCGTTACAACATCAACAATTGAATATACCATAAATAATCCATTTCCTGCGACATTAGGTACCACAACATATTATGCTGTACCTCCGGGGACAACAAGTTGTTATTTTGAATTCACGATTCAGGTACTTGATTTTACAAGTACTCCTACTGTAACAAGCCCGGTAGTTTACTGTCAGAATCAGACAGCTAATCCATTAACAGCAACACCGGGAGATCCTTCATATTTGCTATATTATTATTACAACATTAATGGAATACCTCAAACTTCCATAACACCTTCAACGGCAACTGTTGGAACATTCACATATTATGTAGCAGAAGCTTTATCCTCTTCTTGCATAAGTCCGAATAAAGTTCCTATACAGGTTATTGTAAATCCTTTACCAGAAGCTCCAACAGCTGTTTCCTCGAGCCATACCTCTGTTTGTTTTAACGAAACCGGAAACATAACTTTAACTGCAACAGGTGGTTCGGGAACTACACTTAACTGGTACACAGGCTCTTGTCAGGGAACACTAATTGGAACAGGAAATAATTTAAGCATTACAGCACCAACTTCAACTACAACATATTACGTAGCATGGCAAAATTCATGTGGAATTTCTGACTGTGCAGAAGTAACTGTTACTGTATTGCCCGAAATAATTGTAAATCTTACAATTACTTCAGAAATTGCTTATTATAATGGTAATACCGGTGAAATTACAGTAACTGCAACAGGAGGTACCCCATCTTACAGTTATAGTTTGAACGGAGGACCATTTGGACCTTCAAATGTTTTTAGCAACTTATACCCCGGTAACTATACAGTGGTAGTAATGGATTCCGAAGGATGTACCGTAAGTTCTACAATTACAATAAACAATGCTTCTCAAATTATTGCAAACGATGATTTCGGTACTATAAATGGATACACAGGAGGAACTGCAGTTGTAAATGTACTTTCAAATGACCTTTTGAATGGCAATCCCGTTGACCCTGCTGATGTTATATTAACATTCATTAGTTCTACTGATCCTAACATTAGTTTAGTTGGACAGGATGTGGTTGTTGCCCCCGGAACCCCGGCAGGCACATATTATCTGGTTTATCAGATTTGTGAGCTTGCAAATCCTACTAATTGTGACCAGGCAACTGTTACTATTACGGTTATTCCACCACAAATCATTGCAAATGATGATTTTGCTTCAGGAATCAACGGTTCAACCGGACAAAATAATGTATTGAATGTTTTTGACAATGATCTGCTAAACGGAAATCCTGTTGATCCCGCAGAAGTTTCATTAACGCTTACTGTTCCTGATCCAACAAATACATTAACACTAAACCCTGATGGTTCTGTTGATGTTGCACCATTTACACCGGGAGGTACATATACATTAACATATCAAATTTGTGAGATTCTTAATCCCGCAAATTGTGATGATGCAATTGTTACTATTGTTGTAATCAATACATCAGATGTTTCGATAGTAAAATCACATATTGATCCGTCAAATTTACCGGTAGGAAATCCCTCACAGCTTATTCAAATTAATCCTTCTGTAATAACTGCCGGTACAATGATTTATTATTTCTTAAACGTTCAGAATTTAGGACCGAACAATTCTTTACAAGCAACTATCACCGATATAACTCCTCCGGGAATTTTAAATCCTGAATACTCATTAAATTTTGGAAATTCATGGTTTAGCTGGGCAGGAACAAGATATTTAAACGAATTTCTTTATCCTGGTGCTAATTACGTCCTAATAAGAGGTTTCGTAGATCCTGCAGCAACCGGAACATTATTAAATACAGCAACCATTTATAGTGCTGTAACTCCCGATTCTGATCTGTCTAATAATTTATCAACGGTAGTTACTACAATTCTCACCAGTGCTGACCTTGAAATAAATAAAATAACATTATCAGCACCCGTAACAATTGGTGGACAGATTATTTATCAAATAAGTGTAACAAATTATGGTCCTTCTAATGCTAATAATGTTACAATTACTGACATTATTGATCCAACAATAATCAGCTCTGTAGAATATTCTGTTGATGGAGGAATTAATTGGTTAAGCCCATGGACAGGATCTTTAAATATTGGAACACTCGCATACAACTCTTCTTTTGTGTTCTTAATTAGAGGCACTGTGGTTGATGCAAGTCCTAATCCAAATGTTGATCCTATTCCAAATACTGCTTCTGTAACATCATCTGATCCAGATCCAAATCCTGGAAATAATGAAGAAACAATTTTAACTCCGCTAAATTTTGAAGCTGATGTATCAATACTTAAGACCGGTCCGTCAACAATAGTTGCAGGTACTCAAATTCAGTATTCTATTTTAGTTACTAATAACAGCAATACATTCGATGCTTTGAATGTACATATTTATGACAATATAAATCCTCTTATTATTGATAATCCTGAATTTTCTGTTGATGGTGGATTAACATGGAATCCATGGACTGGTATTTATGTTATTGGAGACATGAATCCTCTTACGAGTGTAACAATTTTAATAAGAGGTAATGTCTTAAGTAATATTACAGGAAGCATTTTAAACACGGCTTATGTCCAAACAGATACTCCTGATCCAGATGTTACAAACAATACATCTACTGTAAATACTACTGTTGAAGTTGTCTCTGACCTCTACATATACAAAGTACAGATAGATCCGTCAATTTTACCACTTTCTGATTCTCAGATTTTTGGTAATCCGAATGATATAGTAATTGATCCTGTAACTATAACAGCAGGAGAAACTATATATTATGCAATTTTGTATGGTAATAACGGCCCAAGTGATGCAACTAATGTTATGATCCAAGACATTCTTCCGGGAGTTGTAGTTGATTGGGAATCCTCACGTTGCCAGGCAAATTATGGAACATGGACAGGTGTTGGCAATTTAGGAACTATAATTGCCGGAGGAGGATGTGTTTTAATAATAAGAGGTGATGTTTTACCTGATGCCACAGGAAGTATTGTCAATACAGCTACGATTAACAGTAATGATGTTACAGACCCTGACCCTGATAATAATGAATCTACTTTTATTACTCCAATTCAGGGATTGTCAGACCTTAGTGTTCAGAAAACAGTTGATAATAATACTCCTTATGTTGGAGATCAGGTTACTTTCACAATAACTATCACCAATAACGGTCCAAGTCAAGCAACTAATATTTCAGTTACAGATCAATTACCTACAGGATACACTTACGTTTCACACACCGTTTCAGCCGGAAGCTATGATAATGTTTCAGGAATATGGACAATTTCTTCAATTGATTATCCCGGGTTTGCTGTTTTAACAATTACTGCTATTGTAAATCTACCGGGAGGAAACAATACGAACGTTGCTACCATAACCGACTTTGATCAACACGATCCCAATCCGGATGATAATACCGATAGCGAAACAACTAACCCCGTAAATGTAATAATTGCTAATGATGATAATGCAGGACCAATAAATGGTTACACCGGTGCAGTAAATATTTTGAATGTATTCGACAATGATTTATTGAATGGTTCGCCTGTAAATCCTGCCGATTTGATATTAACTGAAGTTATTCCTGACCCAACTGGTAATTTAACATTAAATCCTGACGGATCTGTAGATCTTGCACCAAATACCCCTGCAGGAACATACACTCTAACCTACCAGATATGCGAAATTATTAATCCTTCAAATTGTGATGATGCTATAGTTACCGTTACAGTATTAATGCCATCAATTACCGCTAACAATGATACATTTACTGCCGTTAATTTTGATTGTGTTAATGGAGGAATTGTAGGAAATGTTCTTGACAATGATTTATATAACGGTAATCCCGCAAATCCTTCAAATGTTATTATTACTCTTATTGATGACGGAGGAATTTCGGGAGCTAATATCTTAGCTAACGGTAATCTTTATGTTCCTGCCGGTACAGTTGTAGGAACATATAATTTATCATACCAGATTTGTGATGTTATAAATCCTACAAATTGTGATGATGCAGACATCGTTGTTATTATTCAGGATTTCATTCCGCCAACAATAACATGTCCTGACGATATAACTTCTTATACCGATACAGATGATTGTCAATCTACAAGTGTGGTTATAGTACCTCCAACAGTTGATGATAATTGCGGAATATTATCTGTATCAGGCATGCGAAGTGATTTATTAGCTCTTACAGATCCTTATCCTGTTGGTGCTACCACTATTACATGGACTGTTACAGATTTTGGTGGAAATACTGCTACCTGTGAACAAACTGTTACTGTTATTGATAATCAATTACCTGATATAACCTGTCCGACTCCGGTAACTTCTTATACCGATGCCGACGAATGCTTCGCAAGCGGTATAGTTTTAGGCTCTCCGGTTGTTGACGACAACTGCGGTATCTTTTCGGTTACTAATGACGCTCCCGCTACTTTCCCTGTTGGTAATACAATAGTTACCTGGACTGTAACAGACGTTAACGGAAATACTGCTACTTGTCAGCAAATTGTAACTGTAATTGATAACCAGATCCCTTCTATTATTTGTCCTGAACCAATTGTTGCATATACAGACAATGGTTCTTGTTATAACGAAAACATTACACTTATAACTCCAACAGTAAGTGATAACTGTTCTATCTTATTCGTTGCTCATGATGCTCCGGAGATTTTCCCTGTCGGAACTACTATAGTAACATGGACAGTAACAGACGTTAACGGAAATACAGCTACTTGCCAGCAAACCGTTACCATTATTGACAATCAATTACCAAATATAATTTGTCCTGAAGATATATACGCTTGTTCAGAGACAATAGAATTAATTGAACCTCAGGTTATAGATAATTGTGGAATAGAATCAATTACTAACAATGCTCCCAATATTTTCCCTGTTGGTACAACTATAGTAACATGGACAGTAACTGATGTTAATGGTAATGTAAATATATGTGAACAAGCAATTCATGTTTCATTACTCGAAGCTTTTGCAGAAATTACTTCTGTTCCTACATGTAATGGGGCAAATGATGCAGAAATTACCATTACAGTTTCAGGAAACTATGGAGATTTAACATATTCAATTGATGGTGTTAATACTCAAACTTACAATATTTTCAGTGGTTTAGGTTCAGGTACATATTACATTACAACTACAGATGTTACCGGTTGTGAGGTAGTTTATGGTCCGGTAGAAATTCATAACCCAATTTTATTAACGGCTACAGTTAATATTGTATCTGATGTATTATGCTATGGTTCAAACGAAGGTGCAATAGAAATATTTGCAAGCGGAGGTACAGGAGAATATACATACTATCTTAACGGAAGCCTGATTGACCAAAGCAGTGTCTCAGGATTAACGGCTGGTGAATACAGTGTTTTAGTGATTGACAGCAATAATTGTGAAACTGAAGTAAACGGAATAATCATTTCACAGCCACAACCATTAAATGTAACTTATATTGCAACCGAAAGTGTTGATTGTTATGGTGATAACACAGCTAGTGTTGAAGTGTTTGTTTCCGGTGGAACTGGTGATTATTTTGTAACTCTAACTTCAATATCTTCAGGAAATCTGCATCAAAGTTCTACCGATTATATTTTCGAGAATCTCTTTGCCGGAACATACACAATAAATGTAACTGATGCAAATAATTGTTCATATCAAACAGAGTTTGCAATTGGAAGCCCAGCTGCAATTGTACTGGATTACAACTCTTATTGTGAAGCCGGTATTGTAGGAGTAGAACTGCATGCAAGTGGAGGAAACGGCAATTTCTTATACTCTATTGATGGAGGACAAAACTGGTCGGAAGATCCACATTTCTCAAATCTGACAAATGATACAAATATATACCTAGTTGTTAAAGATGAAAAAGGATGTTCTTCTGCAATTATTGAAGTTCCTGTTGTAAGCTTAAATACCCTTAATGCAAGTGTTGAAATAATATCTCCCAACTCTTGCTATGGAGTTGCTGATGCAGAGATTATGATTAATGTTGAAGGAGGAGTAATGCCATACATGTTTATAATTAACGGACAGGAAGTGCATTATTCGAATATTATTTCACACATCAATGCAGGCAATTATGTAATTGAAATAAGAGATTCTAACGGATGTCCTGCAAATACCGAGGTAACTATCGAAAGCAGCGAAGAAATACGTATTGATCTTATTTCAAAAACGGATGCTGATTGTACAGGAAATGCTAATGGTGCTGCTCAAATTGATATACATGGTGGTGCCGGTAATTTCTTCTATAACTGGACTAATGGAGCAACTACTCATAGTGTTAATAACCTTGCTCCAGGTGTACATACAGTTACCGTTACCGACCTTAAAGGTTGTACTGTAACCTATGATGTCAATATTGAAACCGATTTCATTGGTGAAGAAATTATTGTAAACAATGTATTCACTCCTAATAACGACGGGTTGAACGACTACTTCACAATTAAGAACATCGAATTATATCCAGAAAATGAATTGGTAATTCTTAACAGATGGGGTAACGAAGTATATACAAAAACTTCATACGATAACACCTGGAATGGTAGTGATTTAACCGAAGGAACTTACTTTTACATACTTAAGGTGAAGATATGTAATGAAGAGGAAATATTTAAAGGATATATAACCATTTTGCGTTAATTAAAAAATGTGAAAGAACAAATGATTGTTTAATCGGTTTATCGAATATGGGAGAAATAAAATATAAATTCCCATATTCTTTAAACCATAAAACTGAATAAAATGAAAAAGATAATTTTTACAATAAATTTTCTGGTGATAGCTTTGATAAGTACAGCACAACAGAATTATATAAGCAATCAATACATATTCAACCCAATGAGTATAAACCCTGCCTATACCGGGACAAGAGGATGGACCAGTGCAAATTTCATATATTCATCACCTTGGGTTGGACTTGATGGTGCTCCGGTAACCCAATCAATAAGCATAGAAGGATCTCCATTGCAATATATGGGATTAGGATTACACATGGTAAATGATAAGATTGGTGCTGAAACAAGACAAAGTTTGTGGGCTAATTACTCATATATTTTGAAGATAAATGATAAATTAAATCTTTCCATGGGATTAGCTGCCGGAATATCTTATTTTACATTAGACGGAACCAAACTTATTGCTGAAAATGTTATGGATCCAGTGGTTCCTTTAAATAAGGTAAATTCTTTTAAATTTGACCCAAAATTTGGGCTTTTTCTATATGCTCAAAAGTTTTACCTTGGTTTTAGCGTAAACGATTTATTAGGCAACTTACTCTTTAATGAATACAATCTTGTAGTTTCACAATATAGACATTACTATCTTACAGGTGGATATGTGTTTGATCTTGGCACTGACGTTAAATTTAAACCATCATTTCTTATCAGAGATGATTTTAGATCCTTGACAAATATTGATCTAACTTCACATTTTCTTATTAGAAACACCTTTTGGATTGGGGCAACTTACCGATTTGGAGCAAATATAATAACCAGTCAAAACCTTGACAATACTCTTCGTAAAAGAGATGCTTTAATTGGAATGATGCAATGGAATATAACTCCGGCAATTGTTATCGGATATGCATATACTCACAGTTTAACGGCATTGAGTTCATTCAGTGGACACGAAATTATGATAGACTATACATTTCCGCGTAAGCTTGAGACTAGAATGAAATCTCCACGTTATTTTTAATCTTTAAAAATTCAAGTCTATGAAAACAATATTCAACATAATTATTATAATTTCTTTAGCTAGCCAGTATTTGTTTGCTCAAACTTCTTTACCTGCTGCAGAAAAACAGATGAAAAGATTTAATTATGCAGTGGCTGTAAATATGTATCTCGACCACTTTAAAAATAATACTCCTAACAATACTGACATTAGGAATATTACTTTTTGCTATCTTAAATTAAATGATATGAAGAATGCAGAAAAGTGGCTTTCAAATATTATTAGTAGGGGTGATGCTAATGATGAAGATTTAACAAAATATGCCGAAATACTAAAATCTTTGGAAAGATATTCAGAGGCTAAAGATATTTACAGGCTATTAGCCAACAATTACCCAAATAAAAGAGAATTTGCTCTAAAAGAAGATGAAAAGCTATCGCTGGTATTAAAATGGCTAATAGAAGATCCCTTTTATGAAGTAAATACGGTTTCAAATATAAATACTGAATATGCAGAATTTGGAATTATTAAATTTAAAGACAATAAGGTGTTATTCAGTACCGACAGAATTGAACCAAATCAAAGATTATCTCAAAGCAATATTTATGGTTGGACGGGAAATAATTTTGTTAAAATGTATTCTGCCGAAATAAATAAAAATGGGTATTTAGAAAACTTCAAAATGCTGGAGGGGATAACTCAGGATTTTCATAACAGTCCTGGATATTTCGATCAAAACACTAACACACTTTATTTTACTAGAACAAAACTGGTCAAATTAACTCAAAAACCATCAAACCCTGACCCCACATCCTGGTTTGTTGAAGAAAAAGAAATTTATACTATCAGATTAGAAATTTATTCTTCAAAATTTGAAAATGGTAAATGGGGGCAATTGGTACCATTTGAACATAACAATGCAGATCTTTATTCTACAGGACATCCAGTTCTATCTCCGGATGGAAATGTAATGTATTTTGTTTCGGACATGCCCGGGACCTTAGGGGAAACAGACATCTTTTATTCAGTAAAACGTAGCGATGGCAAATGGTCTGACCCAAAAAATTGTGGACCTAAAATAAACACTCCGGGAAAGGAAATGTTCCCCAGTTTTGACAGCGAAGGTAATTTCTATTTCTCCAGTAATGCTCATGCTGGTTACGGAGGACTTGACATATTTAAAACACGCGGTGAAAAAAATCAATGGCAGGAGCCTGAAAATCTAAAACATCCTATAAATTCCGCTGGTGATGATTTTGCTTTGTTCTGGTTATCTCATGGAATAGAGGGATATATTTCATCAAACAGAAAAGGCAGTTTGGGTCTTGACGATATATACAGAATAAAATATGCTCCACCATTACCTAAAAATATTACTCTTGTTGTAAAAACTTTTGAACAAAAAAATGATGAGATAATCCCTTTAACTCAACCAATAAATGTTCATTATCACACAGAAGAAAACAAAAACATGGAAATTACTATTCCTCAAATTAAACCCGGAGAATATATAACACAACTCGATTGTAACAAAAAATATTTCATACATGGTACAACTCCGGAATTCTTCGCTCAATCAAAAGAAATTTTTACTGATTGTAAATCAATGAACGATACAATTTTTATTGACCTTGTTTTCGAAAGAATCGTTTTATACAAGCCTATTGTTATTGAAAATATTTATTACGACTTCGACAAATGGAACATTCGTCCTGATGCCGCCATAGAACTTGATAAAATTGTTACTTTGTTGCAGGAAAATCCGCATATAATAATTGAACTTGGTTCTCACACCGATTCCAGAGGAACTTTTAAATATAACGAAGTTCTCTCACAACGAAGAGCAGAGTCGGCAGTAAATTACATTATAAGCCGAGGCATAGATCCTTCCAGAATTACGGCAAAAGGTTATGGCGAATATCAATTAGTTAATCATTGTTCAGATGGAGTTATATGTACCGAAGAAGAACATCAAATGAATCGTCGTACCGAATTTAAAGTAATCGGATACAGTAAAGAACAACCGGTTATATACAGTGCTGATAAGTAATTTCAGAGAAGTTTCTGTTGCGAAAAACTGTCGTTTGACAGTTTTTTTTTACAATATTACAATATTATAGATATATGTCCGTTATATTTTAAATCAAACTTTAAAACTATGAAGAAAATATTTTTTGTAACAATTATTTTTGTTTCTACAATTTACAGTTCTTGCACAACAACTAGAGTTGCTTCATTATCACAACAAAGCAATGAAAACATTGAACTTTACACTACAAAAATTCCGGACAAAAACTACGAAGAAATTTATTACATTCAAACTGATGGAGGCATTTTTCATACTCCGCAACAATTACTCAACGGTCTTAAGAAAAAAGCTTTAGAACTTAATGTAGATGCGGTGATAAACATTAAATATGATTTTCAAGGAATTTATCCTATTGTTTCAGGAACTGCAATAAAATATAAATAAAACCACTACTGTCCGATATAAATCAAAAGTAGGAATTTTATCTTCTGTTTTCCTTGATTTTATTGACTTGCTTATTTGATTTTTAAAAGTAAGCCCCCCTTATCCTGAATGGAAATTAAATTTCAATTGAAGCGACTCTTCCTTTAACCAATCTTTTTCCGGATTTTCAAGAAATCTCATCAAATGAATGTAATTAAACAGGTGTAATCTGCAAAAACTAACAAGATTGGAGAATGCCCATTTTCTTTTTAGCCGCTTTTTTATCACCGTTAGCAGCAGGTTTACAATCAACGTACACCATATCTGTATTTTAATGGCATTCTCATTATCGCCTAAAAAATACTTTAACGGAAAGTTCTGTTTGAGTTGTTTAAATAACAGTTCTATCTGCCAACGTTTTTTGTAGATGAGGGCAATATGACCGGCATTTATTTCTTTAAGGTTGGTAATAAATTCAAAGCAGCGTTTGTTTTCATCATCCCAATAAGCGATTCTTCGCAGTTGAAGGGTTTTAATAAGCTTTCCTTCTTGCTTAATTTCTACTGCTATCCATTCGTCCTTGAGAACTCCTGCATCCGTATTATCTGCAATATCGTTTTCTTCTATCTCCACATAAGAGGCATTGGATTTTAGCCGTGTAACAAAGAAAATTCCATTGGCTGTAAAATGATCGAAGGTATTGTAATCATTGTATCCTTTGTCAAAGACAACTATTTTTCCTTTGGCAAGATTTAAATGGTTCAGAAAGTTTTTATCATGAGTTGTTGCGGCAGAAAACCAAATAAGTTTTGGCACCTGTTCCTGTAGGTTAATTTGTGTGTGAACTTTTATTCCTCCCTTTCTTTTTCCGTTGGCTGGTTCCCGACCTACACATCGCAAAATGTCTTTAAACAAACCAATCGTGGTGGAATCAACAATCTCTACGCTATTCTCCCAATCGTATTGTTTTCGGCTGTCCGAGATAATATGCTTATAATGTTTATAAAGATGGTAGTAGATTTTTTCAAAGACCTGATGCGTTCTTCGCTTATTAGCATCGCTCAGCGTGCTCCTGAAGGGAATATGTTTTAGATAAAAATGCTTTGTCTTTCCTTTCAATCCAAGCATTGCTCCAGAAACCTCTCTTAATGAAGTGCATTGAGCAAAGGTACAAAAGAGCATAGAAATCAAGTGATCGTGGGTGTCGAACTTTTTTATCCTGTAATCAGAGCGGAATTC
>CALJNE010000060.1 GCA_937982115.1 uncultured Bacteroidales bacterium
TCCTGTTTTTGGCGGTCACTTAAAACATTGTAAATAAGATACGAGTTGAGACTTGAGCCGGCAAAAATTCCAATTGAACCATCAAATTTATCAGGGACATAACCAGCATCCTCCAAAGCGTTATAACATACTTCAAGAAAAACTCTGTGCTGCGGATCCATAATAGCAGCTTCTCTTGGATTAAAACCAAAGAACTCTGCATCAAATTTATCTGCATCTTCAAGAACACCGCGGGCTTTAATAAATTTTATTTCTGAGTCAGGATTAGTATTTGGAATAAATTCAAGTTCTTCAACAGTAAAGAAAGAAATTGATTCAACGCCATTTACGAGATTATTCCAGAATTCATTTATGTTTTTTGCTTTCGGATATCTGCCTGCAATGCCGATAATAGCTATGTCTGTGTTTGATTTTGCCCTATTACCATTTTTGAATTGAATTTTTGATTCGCCCATTGGCTTCAATTGGGTTATAAACTTTGAAAGTGATTCAATTGTGGTGTAGTTATAAAGATCAACAATAGAAATACTCAGGTTAAACTTTCTATTAAGTACTATTTGTAATCTTCCCATCAGCAATGAATTGCCACCAAGATCAAAAAAATTATCATTTAGGGTAATTTTATCTGTTTGTAGAATTTCTTTCCAGATTTGGTATACTTGATTTTCAATATGATCAATATTTTTAATAACAGACTCATTACTTTTAATCGAAGATATGGCAGCTGGTAGAGGTAAATTCTTTAAATCAGCTTTCCCATTTGGAGTCAAGGGAATTTTATCAATTCTGATAAAATAGTTCGGAATCATATAATCGGGGAGAAAATTCTTTAGGAAGCTTTTTATTTTTATTTCATCAATTTCATTGCTGGAAACTAAATAAGCTAGTAGTATAACATTCTCTTCAGTTATCTTATGAGCTTTAACAATACAATCACTAATGTATTCTAATCTACGAATAGTATTCTCTATTTCACCCAATTCAATTCTGAATCCTCGAATTTTTACTTGAAAATCTTCCCTTCCAACAAATTCTATATTTCCATCAGGTAAGAGCCGAGCTAAATCTCCGGTTCTATACATTCTTTTATTGGAATTATGGACATGAGCTTTAAATTTCTCTTCTGTCAATTGCAGATTATTTATATAACCTCTCGCTAAACCAACGCCTGAAATATTTAATTCACCTATTTCGCCGACATTAGCAATTTTATCATCTTTAAGAATTAAAAGTTCAATATTATCTATTGCTCTACCAATGGGTATGACATCGAGATCATCATTCCTGGTGCATTCAAAATAACTTACATCAATTGCTGCTTCAGTTGGTCCATATAAGTTGACCAGCTTCAAAGTTGAGTTTTCTTTGAATATTCTATTAAATTTTTTTACGTGATGAATTTTTAGTTCTTCTCCACTTGAAAAAATATATTTTAATGATTTTAATTTTGTTAATGTTACATTTGAGTTTAAATCTAAGTAGTCCAAAAATAAATTCAGCATTGAGGGTACAAAATGAATTGTGGTAATTTTAAATTTTTCGATTGCTTTTACAATTGCCGAGGGATCTTTCTCACTGTTTGGTTTCAGAAAGCACATTCCCGCGCCTGTAAACGACCACCAGAGTAATTCCCAGACAGAGACGTCGAATGTGAAATTAGTTTTTTGAAGTATATAATCACCTTCAAAAATTGGAAATCTTTTTTGCATCCACAGTAGTCTATTAACAAGCGCTTTATGTTCAATCATCACACCTTTTGGATTGCCTGTGGAACCACTGGTATATATTACATAAGCTAAATTATCACCAGAGACATTTGCGTTTAAGTTCTTTGTTTCTTTATTGATAAAGGGAAATTGATTTATTAAAAAAAACTTTTGGGGATCAAACGATACTCGCTTGACTAGTTTTGGATTTGTTATTATTAAGGAAGAATTTGAATTGTCAAGAATAAAATTAATTCTTTCTGTAGGATAGTTTGGATCTATTGGAAGGTAAGCAGCACCAGCTTTCAGTACACCAAGGATTGCTATTATCAATTCAAATGATCTCTCAAGTGATATTGCAACTACCGACTCAGTTTTTATACCATACAAAAGCAAGTGTTGCGCAATCTGGTTTGCATAATTATTTAATTCTTGATAGGTCAAAGTTAATTCATCAAACTTAACAGCAACAGAATCAGGGTTAGTTTTTACTCTTTCTTCAAATAATTTATGTATTGTTAAGAATTCTATGTTTTGATGCATATAGATATTTCCAATTTGTTAGTAAATCTAATTTCAAAAAGGATACTATTTCTTAGAGCGCCTTCCAATTTTTAGTTGCGTCTTCAATTATTACAGGTTTTCGCTTTGCAACATATTCAGCTCTGAATTCATCAGGTGAAATATTTTTTATGCGATCAATTTGATTCATAGCTCTATCCTATAAGTTTACAGGTAAAAGATTTACTTTTTTTCGGCGGGGATTTATACCCTCAAAAATATCTCGTTATAACTCGAATCTTATGCCAACTAACAAAATTTAATCTTTACAAAAATGCCTTTTGGAGAAAGTTTTAATTATTTTTTGACCAAAAGATTATTCTAATACCTGAAAAGTTTCTTGAAATTAGATTTTTCATTAAAGGTTTATCATTCTGAGAAAGTGTAAAAATTTTTTATATCTGTAAAAATTAAAATGTTAAAAAAAATCGATTCTGAAATTCATATTTATTTAATAAACTTTTCTGAAAATAGAAATTCAGTTGAGAACTACATTCAATTTATTTCGGAAGATGAAAAAGAAAAAGTAAACAGGTTTAAATTTTCCGTTAACAGACAAAATTCAATTATAACT
>CALJNE010000061.1 GCA_937982115.1 uncultured Bacteroidales bacterium
AAAAGGCGTTGACATTTCTGCACATTTAGGAGCTCTTGAAGCACACGGAACAACAACAATGATTTTGAGTTTCGGAACAAATCATATCACAATCAAAAGAGAACTTAAAGACCTTAATTGGGAAAAGAACGCATTATTCGTGACACAATTTGCTCCATATGAAAAATTTTCAGCACAGAACGCAATGACAAGAAACAAACTTGTTTGTGCAATGTCAAAGGCAATCGTTGTTATTAAGTCAGGACCAGAAAAAGATAGTTCGGGAAAAATGAGTGGAACTTTTGATGCTGGCAAGTCAGCTTTAAAGATGGGAATTCCTGTTTTTGTTTTAAGCCCACAAGTTTTAAATCCACCGCCACAAGGCAACATTGACTTAATTAAAATTGGTGCAAGAGAGTTTTCAAACGGAATGGACATTGTGAAGTTTTTTGAAGAATACCCAGAACAAGAGCTTGTAGCTTCAAACGGACAAAGCAACCAAAAGCAAGCAGACAATAAAGAAACAACTACCAAGCCGACAAAACCTTATCAGACAAGCCTATTTGACTGAAAATGAGAGAAAAACGGTCGCTAACAGCGGTTTGCTGCAAGCGGGGGTGCAGTGCTTCGGTTGACAATTTTTTCGTATAATTGAAATGCGGTTTTCCAAATCAAAGGCAGTGCGTAAAAAACCCGCCTTCGGCAAGCCCGAAACCGTTGGCAGCAAGCATAAAAGACAGACAGAAACATAGAATATGAAGAAATTATCCATTATTATTCCTGCATACAATGAAGGAAAAACTATACACCTTATTCTTGACAAGATTAAGGGCGTTACACTGATTAACGAAATTCAAAAAGAGGTAATCATTGTTAATGACTGCTCTACTGACGACACGGAAACAGCCATTAATACATATATAAGTAATAATCCAAACTTTAATATCACTTATTTAAGCCACGCTATCAATAAAGGAAAGGGAGCGGCTTTGCATACTGGAATTAAATACGCAACTGGGGATTATCTAATTATTCAGGATGCTGACCTAGAATACGACCCCAATGAATATAATATTTTGCTAAAACCGATTATAGACGGTTTTGCTGATGTAGTATATGGCTCAAGATTTATTGGCGGCAAGCCACATAGAATTCTTTTCTTTTGGCATACAATAGGTAACAAATTCTTGACTTTTATTTCCAATATGTTCACAAATCTCAACCTGACAGACATGGAAACCTGTTACAAGGTTTTTAGAACAGAAATTATTCAATCATTAGAACTAAAAGAGAGGCGGTTCGGATTTGAACCCGAAGTAACTGCAAAGATTTCACGCATTCCCAAGATTCGGATATATGAAGTAGGCATATCTTATTATGGGAGAACTTACGAAGAAGGAAAGAAAATTGGTTGGAAAGATGGATTTAGGGCGTTGTATTGTATTTTGAAATACGGACTTTTAAAACTTTAAGTGATGCGAAATCTAACACTCATATTATTTGCAATTCATTTGCTAACAAGAACTATTTTTGTTTTAGGAAATGGATTTTTCAATAATTACGGACTACAAGCGGATTCGACTTGGTTAGTTGAATTTGGCTTAAAAAATGCAGCACAATTAAATTTCAATTTTGAATTAAAAAGGTTTGTTGCATCGCCATTATTTCCTTCACTTGTGGGAATGCTAAAAATAGCTTTTGGTGAAAACTGGAATGTATTACTAATTATTATCCAACTGCTTCTTTCTTCTCTAAGTGGAGTCTATATATACAAAATTGGAAGTTTGCTTTTTAATAAAAAAGTAGGAATTATATCATCATTGACTTTTTCCGTTTTTCCTTTGACGTTATGGTACACAAATACCTTTTCTCAAGAATGTATTTTTCAAATACTATTTATATTATCTCTATATTATCTCATTAAAAGCATCAAAGAAAATAGCATTCATTTTGTTTTGTTATCAAGTGTTTTTTTCTCATTATCATATTTAACCAAATCACATATTCTACTATTTTCAATATTCATTCCCATAATTTATTTTCATTTTTACGGTTTTAAAAAGCAAACACTTTTGTATTCCTTTGTGTTTGCCACTGTATCTTTGATTTTCAGTATACCCTACGGTGTTTATTCATTCAAAAACCATAAACAATATATTATATCATCAAATGGTGCTGGTTATCAATTTTATCTTGGAAATACAGAAGCAGGTTATAAAACAGTAGTTGACGTACCTAGTAGGGGTACGCAAGAGTTTAAAAAAATACAAGATATAACGGTTACAGCAGGTTATTTTAATGGTTCACAAACTCGCTACAATTCTATCTTAAATCTTCCTCAGAAAGAAAAGCAAAGTATATTTTTTAAAGAAGGTATTAATTGGATAAAAAACAATCCTATGAAATTTATAGAACTAAAAGTTTATAATGTATACTGTTTTTAACCCCAGGTGTAAGTTGGAGACATTATAGTTTTTTTAATTGGCTTTTTTCTTTTTTGTTAAGTCTTCCAATATATTTATTAGCTTATTACGCTATGTTCAAATTGTATAAAACAAGAAACAAAAATCTTGTATTTATTTTTTACATTTTCATATCAATGCTAATATTCTCTTTAGTATGGTATGTGCAAAACAGATTTAGAACCATCACAATTGAACCTTTTTATATTATATATGCGGCATATGTTATTACGGATATAATAGAGAAAAAAATGCCAGCTGCCAACAAGCGTTTGGCGGCAATGGCGGATGACGTGGTTAATTGAACATTCTACCTCGCATCAACTTTTGTGGTGTATTGACAGATTAGTGCTCCGAAATCCGCCACTTCGCCAAGCCCGAAAACGTTGGCAGTAATTATAAAAAACAAAAATCGACAGAATATGAAAAAGTATTTTTATTCAGACGGGACAAATAATTTTGGACCTTTCACATTAGAAGAGCTACGAGAAAAAAACATTACCAGAGAAACAAAAGTTTGGTTTCAAGAATTAGGGGAATGGAAACCTGCTGGTACAGTCCCTGAACTGATATTTTCAAATTTGTTCCTCCACCAATAACAAAACCAAATTCAAATTTTAATAGTATGGAGAATTTAAACAATCAGAAACCAACAAAAACTTGGTTGGTTGAATCTATTTTAGTGACATTGTTCTGCTGTTTGCCTTTTGGTATTGTAGGAATAGTAAATGCTTCAAAGGTTGAATCCCGATTTTATGCAGGTGATATTGATGGAGCTAATAGGGCTTCAGAAGAAGCTAAAAAATGGACAACAGTTAGTTTTTTGATAGGACTTGCAGTTGGAGTTATTTATTTAATTGTAGTAATTGCTGGTGCTAGAATTAGGTTTTAGTAAAATTCTCAAATGGAGTATTGCAATTATTTTTGTGACAATTCTTGCAATACTGTATAGGACTCATAATCCTAGTGGAAATATTTATTTTCCGAAATGCCCATTTAGAGAATTGACAGGGTTAAAATGTCCAGGTTGTGGTTCACAAAGAGCGGTTACATTATCTTTTGAATTTCGACATTCTTAATGCAACAAAAGAAAATGCAATTCTTGTGCTATCGTTACCGTACATATTGACAGGTATAGTGTTTGACTTATTGAAGCGACCTAATGGGAAAATACTAAAATGGAGAAAAAGATTATTTGGACAGAAGGCGATTTTTTTAATCTTGACGATAATAATTGCTTTTTGGATATTGAGAAATATAACATACTGCCAACAAAGTGTAGCAGCAATAAGGGTTTCAGTGGTTATTCAAGCATTCTGCCCCGCTCAAACTTCTGTGTAGCTTGACAGGAAAGAAGCCCGCAATCCCTTACTGCATATAGCCTCGACCGTTGTGCGTTACATTAAAAACGAAAAAAATAACAAAATGAGAAATACACTGATTTGTACCGTAGGAACAAGTCTTTTTGAAAGCAACTTAAAACGACTTTCGGAAAATAGCCCTGAGTGTCCTAAAAATTGGAGAGAAATTAAAACTCAATTTGACAATAGTAATTGGAATGAATTAGCCAAAGCACTTCTCGAAGTAGATCCAAATAACCGAACTTGTGGGGCAGAAATCAATACAATAGAAGAAGCCAAAAAGAAAAAGTGGCTTGAACTAAAAAACCTCATTTTACTTGTTTCTGATACGGAAGCAGGGAGAAACACAGGGTATGTACTGAAAAAGTATTTTGAAAGTAGAGATGATTTGGGTTTACAGCAGGTTGAATTTAAGGTTATTGACCAACTACAAGACGCAATACCAAAAGACTTTAAAATTCACGGTCTGAGAAATCTTGTACGTTTTGTAGGTGATTTCATTCAGAGATTTGGAAGTGAAAATATTGCGATAGACGCAACAGGCGGTTACAAAGCACAAATTGCAATAGCAGTGCTTATTGGACAAGCATTAGATATTCCCGTTTACTACAAACACGAGAGATTTTCGGAAATTATAGACTTCCCACCCTTACCAATTTCTTTGGACTACGATATACTTGGGCGAAATTCTGATATTTTGACTGATTTTGAACGTGGCAAGTTATATGCTAAAAGTGAACTTGACAACTTTGATGAAAAATTAAGAGTATTTTTAACAGAAATAGAGATAGACAATGAGCCTGTTTTTGAACTCAACGCAATAGGACAACTTTACCTAACTTCCTTCAGACTTCGTTATCCCAAAGTTGTTAATCTAAAATCACTTAGCGATAACGAACGAAAACCACCAACTTTTGGAAACGACCATCACTATCCAATTGGCTTTAAGACTTTTGTAGAAAAGGTTTGGAAAGAAACGTCTTGGATTAAAACTTGCTCTTCTCTTGATTACAACAAACAAAAATCTATCAAAGGGACAGGTTTTAGTATTAAAAAAGATGAAAGAAGCAACAGGGATATATTAGTTGGAACTTATTTAGATAAGGATAATTTTGGAGCAAGGTTTCAAGTTATTCTTGCAGACGAAAGTAGTGAAAGCCTGAATTGGGCAGCAGACCAACTGAACCAAAAGTACCGAGAATAAAAATGCAAACGCACAACATTATGTTTGCGAATTGAAAATCGGCGAAGCCAAAAGGCGAGCTGATATGCGTAATTTAGGCTTTTGTACTTTCTATAAACTTTGTGCGTAGGGCAAGGCGTTGCATTGAGCCTGCCGAAATGAAGTGCTATTTAATCCCGCCCTTCGCAAACATTTTTCCGTTAGTGGTAATGCAAAAAAATATAGAAATGAAAAATGAAAATTTAGATTTTATAAATTCTTTGAGAGTGTTAGCAACATTTAGTGTCATTTTTTTACACGTTGCTGCAAATATATTATACCAGTATGGTACCATTTCAAATTTAGATTGGTGGTCAGGAAATATTTATGATAGCTCTGTACGATTTTGTGTTCCCATATTTTTGATGATTTCAGGTTCTTTAATTTTCTCTAAAAATTATGAAAGCACAGGAGAATTCCTAAAAAAACGAGTTTTGAGAATATTGTTACCATTTTGTTTTTGGAGTATAATATACATTGCAGTAGGTTTGTCCCAAAAATTTATTCACGGTGAATATTTGAGTTTAATAGAAGTTTTAAAGTTTGTATTTGTCAAACTGAGAAGTGGTGCGAGTTTCCATTTGTGGTATATTTATATGGTAATCGGCCTTTATTTATTTTTTCCGATAATTGGAAAGTGGCTACACAATAGTAACAATAATGAAATAAAGTATTTTCTCGGAATTTGGTTATTAACGGTTTTTATAAATATGCCGTATGTAAAGAAACTTATGCCAAATATAGACATTTCTTATTTTTCAGGCTATATTGGATTTCCAATATTGGGATATTATCTTAGCAACATACATATAAATTTTGAAAAGAAAAAAGTAATTTATGTACTAATGTTGTTTACAGGGATTTTAATAACAATATTGGGAACTTATTTTGCCACTAGTTACAAAGGTAGTTTTTACGGAGGATTTTATAGTTATCTAAGTCCAAATGTTATACTTGCTTCAGTAGGTATCTTTTTGTTTTTCAAGGACTTTGTAAGTTTTAACTCAAAAAGTATTCTTTTTTTTAGTAAGTACAGTTATGGGACATATTTAATACATATTTTGGTGTTGATTGTATTAAGAAAAATAGGACTTACTTATGCTTTTATTAATCCAATAATTGGAATACCAATAACAAGTGTTTTGTGTTTTGTTTTTTCAACTTTGATAATTTGGGGAGTGAATAAATTACCATTTGGTAAATATATATCTGGATAAAATGCACTACCGCTAACAGCCGTTTTGCGTAATGGCGGTTGCAGTACTTCGTATGACAGTTTTGTGCTAAGTTCAAGTTCAGTTCTTCGATTGAAGTTTTGTGCTAAAAACCGCCACATCGCCAAGCCGCAAAACGTTATTGGCAAGTTAAAAAAATGACAACGGTCAAAAAAAGGGCTGACCACCCAATATAAAAGAAATATGTAACTGTTTAGGTATATTTTAAAAGTATCTGATTTTTGTGATAGATATTGAACAGAGCTTTCAATAGATGAAGTCCTTGTTTTCTGAGGGTACTCATCACGCCTTGCAATCGAGCAAAGATAACCGCCCCTTGCAGGGTTCTGAAACACATAGCCACCTTTTGCTTGATTTTTATCCCCCGAATAGCTTGT
>CALJNE010000062.1 GCA_937982115.1 uncultured Bacteroidales bacterium
TTGTCGAATTGGTTAATTTCATTTAGCAAATGTTTGTATTCATCTGCATTTAATTCCGAGATAGCGTATTTTATTTCTTCGATTGACAGCTTTTTCATGATGCAAAGGTAAATAATTTTTAAACACAAATTTATGGAATAAATGACTTTTGAAAATTTTTCTTAGAAATATCCTCTTTTTTTTATGAGAGATAAACTCTTCCCTTTGTTTCACGAGATTCTAAAATTAAAAGAATAACGTTTCTAAAATCTTTAATTAAAATTTGAGCTTTTACAGTATCAAATTTTTTAAGATTAAGAGTTGAAATCAATTTTTTATGTCCAAATTATGCAATAAAAAATGCGAAATTTACTAAAACCCGAATATTCGGGCGTTAATTTGCTAATATAAACATGTCGTCGAAGTGATCTCCAAACGCCTGTATGTGTAAACTTACTGTCTGGTCAGCGAAGCTAAACTTACGCAAAAAACATTAGTTTCTTACATTTATATACATCCTTAAATCTCCAATTCTTTAAGTAATGAAGAAATTCTGCGACGGAATATCATTGTTCCCGAAATAGCGTTACCAATAAACATTGCAATTACCCCCGGAATAAAACCAATATACAATAATTCGTTTGTGTATCTTGCTCGTATAACATCAGGCATAATCATTGTCCCACCTTGCATCATTCCGGTAATATTTATTCCATAGCGTTGTAAAATTAAAGTAAATCCGATACCTAAAATTGTTCCCGCAACAGAACCAATTATTCCAATAACGAGGGCTTCTAATAATAAGGTTTTGAAGATTTGAGATTTTTCTTCGCCCATAGCAAGCCTTATCCCAAACTCGTTGTATCTTCTTAGTCCGCTCAGAAGACCGGCATTCCATAGAACAACCGAAAGTATCATTATTAAAATCGTAGCCATCAGTCCGGTGAAGTTTTCCATATATTCGATATAAAAACTAAATTCCGGGTCGTCTTTCATTTTCGACATAAAAGGAGATTGAGGATTATTGCTGTCGTGAAATTTTTTGTTGAAATTTATTTGGGCGTTTTCGCAAATAGTGTTATCATAGAAACCTGAGTTTAAAAATCCCAAAATTTCAGTACAACAGTTTTCGATATCTAATAATTTTGCTGCTTCTTGTAGATTCAGAATTATTAAGGCATTGTCCATTGCCTGAACTCCATACTTGACTGTTCCTGCAACAACATATTCTTTTGATACCGGAATATTGTCATTGTTTTGGGTAAGAATTATCAATTTGTTGCCGGGTTTAACTTTGATTCTGTTTGCAAATTCTTCTGCTAAAAGAATTTCATTATCAGATTCGGGTAATTTTCCTTTATAAATTGCCTTGTATAGATTTAGTCTTTTAATTTCGTCTCCTCCGTTTGAGTTTAATTCCAGACCTAATCCGATAAAAGGACCTTGTTTAATGTTTCCTGAGGAATCCTGAAATAATATTGTTCCCCTGAAATGTGTTCTGCCTGTCCAGGAAAAATCAGGAAAATCTTTTTTTAATTCTAAAATTAAATTTTCGCAGTTACATATTGAAAAGTTTATTGGTAAGTTTTTTTCGTTTTCCAGAAATTCTTTTGTGGTAATTCTTACGTGTCCGGACTTTAATCGTGCAGTTTCGTTAATCATGTCGGACGTAACCCCTTTCATATAGCCGCTTATTGCCACCGTGAGAAAAACTCCTATGGTTACTATAAATATTTGTAATTTACTTCTTGATTTGTCTCGTAACAATCCTTTTATAATAAATTTTATCATAATGCTTTTCCTTTTAAAGAGTCAACTATATTCATTTTTGTTATTTTTTTTGCTGCCAGATAACTTATAAAGGCTGAAGACATTAGTAGTATAATAATAGTATTAGCTATCAATTCGAACGAATAAACCGAATATATTATTGGAGCCATTATAACTCCGATACTGTCTCCTGACACCGGAAAAGAAATTCCGTATCTGGCAAGGTAATAGAATAAAGGTATTCCATAGATTAATCCTATTATTATTCCACCAACACAATAAAAAATTCCTTCGATAATGAAAATTCTTAGAATTTCCTTTTGCGTTAAGCCAAGAGCAGCAAGTGTCCCTATCTCTTTTTGCCTGCGAAAAATTGCTAATGCTACGGTATCGTAGATTACCATAAGTCCGATGGCTAAGAGGAGAATATAAATTACAGCTGCTCCTGCTTTTTTAGTATTGATAAGTTCTTGGATTGGTTTTATGAGTGCTTCCTGCGAAATAAATTTCCAGGTTTCGGAGTTTATGTTTTCGAAATTTTTATGAGCAATGAAATATGTTGCATGATTCTGTGTTCCAAGCATTTTGTTAAGTTCATGAATAGAAATCCATATTTGTCCGTTATCAACAAAATGGACATTAGTATTAAAAATTTCGACAATTTTAAAATTTACCGTATCAGGCTCTCCAGAAAAATTAAAATATTGAATTTTTATGCTGTCACCGGATTTTAATTTACACTCCGATGCCATTTTACTGCCGATTACAGCAGTATTGTTTTTTAAATTTGCCGTTGGAATTTTTACTATATTTTGATTCGGGTCAATACCTTTTATTAGAATAGGATTTGCTTTATAATTAACTATAATATTTCCATGGCTGATTAAAACCGGGGTTAAGTTTTCTGTAAAATCTTCTGTAATTGCTTCGTGAGATTCAGGAAGACTAAAAACATTAAAAGGGTCATAATTTTTATGAATCACATGACCGTACCCGTATTCCCAATCAATCGCATCTTTTGATGTTTGTTGGTTCCATCCGTCAATCATTCCGTAGTAAAAAATTATAAAAACAAATGCAAATGATATTGCAATAGAATTAAGCCAGGATTTAATTCCTCCGCCAAAAAAATTCTTAAAAGCAATTTTTATTTCTGTTTTCATTTGTAATCTTTTTAGGAATTAATTTTTATGTCTTCTGAAACATTACCATCTTCTAGTTTAATTATTCTGCTCAGATATAGCATAACCTTTTCGTCGTGGGTTGCAAAAATGAAAGATGTTTCGAGCTCTTTGTTTATTCGAATCATGGTTTGCATAATTGAATGTGCATTTTTAGCATCGAGATTTGCAGTGGGTTCATCGGCAATAACGATTTCTGGTTTTTTTACAATAGCTCTTGCTATTGCAACCCTTTGAGATTCACCACCTGATAATTGAGGAGGTTTTTTGTCTTTTAAATCCTTTAATCCAACGAGTTCAAGAGCTTGCATCACTGCATCTTTGCGTTCGCTTTCTGTTTTTTTAAGAAGTAAAAGAGCTAATTCTACGTTTTCATAAACTGTATATACAGGCAGTAAATTGAAAGTCTGAAATATAAATCCAATATGTTTTTTTCGATATGCGGAAGCTGTTCTGAAATTAAAGGCTTGAGAATTTTCTCCAAACAAAATGTATTTTCCATCTGTTGGTTTATCAATCAGCCCAATTATATTTAAAAGTGTAGTTTTCCCCGAACCACTCGGACCAACCATCCCCGTAAATTCAGACTTTTTAAAGCTTAAATTTATATCTTTCAAAGCTGTAAATTTAATTTCGCCCGAAACAAAAGTTTTACTTAAATTCTCTAATCTGATTATTTCCTCATTCATAAGTTTTTGTTTTATTGTTTGTTTTTAATAATTCCGTAAAAAAAAGTTTCTATAATTGTATGTGTTAGTTCTGTGGAATTTGAAAAAAAACTATATAATTTTTCATCCTGCAATTCTTTAATAAGATTATTTAAATGATATAAAATATAATTTGTCGGAATTTCAGGTTTTATGTAGTTTTGATTTTTAGCATTTTCAATAAATTCTATTGTTTTAATCTGGTTTAATTTGATTTGTTCCTCAAAAAATGATTTTATTTCGGGAATATCCGAATGATATAGTTCTTTTATAAAATCCATACTAAATTCTCCGGCTATTTTTAACTTGTGTTCAATTACCTGCTGTAGTTTTTCGTCAAATTCTATTTCGGAATTGATAATTTCTTCATACTTTGAAATATTTTCATCGAAAAGTTTTTGCAAATATTCAAGACTTAATTCAGTCTTGTTTCTGAAGTATTTGTAAAAAGTAACTCTACTTATTCCAGCTTCTTTGCAAATATCTTCGATATTTACTTTTTTAAATCCATATTTTTTGAAAAGTTTTGATGCAGATATAATTATTTTTTCTTTCATAATTTTAAGTTAACAAATATTTTACAAAAATACTAAAAACGTAAATAAAAACAAAAAAAGTTAATAAAATTTTAATATGTTAAGTGAAAAAATTTTCAAATAGCATTAAAACATCTTTCAGAAAAAAATTATATTCGCAAAAAAATGTTTATGAGATCATCAATATTAAATTTCACTGTGCTTGTTTTTATTCTTTTAGTGATTTTATCTTGTAAGAGCGAAAATCTTGAAGATTGTATGGGTAATAATACTAATCAAGATGTCTGTGAATGTATGGTTATTACTTATAATGACGATATAAAACCAATTTTGGATAATAATTGCAGTTATTGCCATACAAATCAAGTGGTTACAGGATGTGATCTGGATTCATACCGGGCTGTGATAGATTATTTGCAGCACGAAGGAACTCAACTGTATGATTATGTTAAAAATAATGATCATCAGGGAGTAGAACTTGACAGTTGTTCATTAAAGAAATTACAAAAATGGATTTATAATCCGGTTGAATAATTAAATATTTATGCAACCATTTTTTTTAAATTCTTTCTATAAGTAAAATTTAAGAAGTGTTTATGCAGAAGATATTTTATTTTTTATGTTTTTCGGTTTTATTTGCAAATGTTGTAAGGTCACAAGATATACCAATTGATAATTCGCTTCTGGATAGTTCTTCGGACAATATTATTGAAAAACTTTTTCCTACAATTCAGGTTTTTAATTTTCCTGTAACAAATGTTTTGAAAAAGGGAGAGATGAAGTTGTTGTTTACACATCACATGGGAACGATAGGGCAGGGGATTGATGGAATGTTTGGTTTGTATCAGGCAAATTCGCGTGTAGGAATAGACCTTGGATTGATGCGTAATTTTACTGTTGGCGTTGGAAATACAAGTCGCAAAAAATATTTTGACGGGTATTTAAAATATCGTTTTATACAGCAATCTTCTAAATTTCCGGTTGAAATAAGCGGTTATGCTTCGATAAATTATAGTCCCGTTTTACTTAATTTGCCTGATCCTGTTCAGGAAAGATGGCAGAGAATTTTTTATTACAACAGTCTGATGATTTCTCGTTCAATCCATGAAGGTTTTTCTGTTCAATTGAGTTTTTCTCATGTTCACAGAAATTTGGTGAATTCTTCACTTGATAAAAATGACATTTTTTGTGTGGGATTTACCGGTAGTTATAAACTAACACGAATGATTTATCTTGCTTGTGAGTATTTTTATTTTCCTTCAAATCAAATTGTGTCGGTAGATATTAATAATCATTCTTTATCTGTAGGAATTCAGATTCATTCCGGACCGAGGCATGTTTTTCAAATTTTCTTTTCCAATTCTGAAAATATAATTCCGGGAACTGTAATTTTTGAAAATACCAACAAACTCAAAATAAAAAATTTAAGGCTTTGTTTTAACATTCCAACTACATTTAGAATTTTTTAAATTTTTAGTTTTATGAAAAAGATTATTTTGCTTGTTTTTCTTAATGCCGTGTTTTTTACGGTTCATTGCCAAAAGCCCGAAATTGTTTCAATTAAAACCGAAGGCGATACGGTTATGAAATTTATTGTTACCACTCAATCTTATGGTGGTCAGTACTATCCAAAGCATGTTCTTGCAATCTGGATAACTGATCAGAATGATGTGTTTAAAAGAACTTTACGCCTTGCCGGAGGAACTTATAAGGTTCATCTTGTAAAATGGAATCAAATGTCATCGGGCAATACAACCGATGCAATTACCGGAGCCACCTTAACATCCCATCAAACTCACACTGCAGTTTGGAACGGAAAAGATAAAAATGGGAATATTCTACCTGATGGAAATTATAAAGTTTATATTGAATTTACCGAAGACAATTCTGCACAGCCTACAAAGCCCAAAGGACCATGGGTAGCTTTTCCTTTCACAAAAGGTGTAACCGAAAATCAGAATCCATCAGATGTATATTTTACTTATAATTCTCAAAATAAGCTGGTCTTTAAAAATTTAACATTGCAAACCTTTGGAACAAGTTCGATAGAACAAGTTTTGGCAGGTGGAAAGGTGGAGATTTATCCCAATCCGGTAAAAGATATTTTACAAATCAGAGTTTCATTGCCTGAAGCAAAGAATTTAAACGTTTCCATTTTTTCTATTGACGGTAAACTTGTCAAGCAATTTTCACCGCAAAAATTTGAAAGCGGTGAACATATTTTTATTTGGTACCCCGAAGTCGAAAATATTAAATCAGGCATATATTTTGTAAATATTGCCTCCGATAAAAAATTTGTTACTTACAAAATTTTAAAACAATAAATTATGAAAAGATTATTTTTAACAGTTGCGGTTATTTTTCTGTCGTTAACGGCTGTGTTGGCTTGTGATATTAGTATTATTGTTCAGGGACAGCAGAAATCAAAGTATAAAACAGGTGAAGAGGTAATACTTAAAGTAAAAGTTACTACAATTCATAAAGGCTGTAAAATAAATGTAGCCGACACAAAATTTAACACAGAAGGATTAAAAATTGTTAGCGGCACAGATTGGGTAAAAATTGATGATATGAGCTGGGAGAGAACCATTAAATTACAGGTTACAGCTAAATCAGGAGAAAAGGTGATGTTTGGAGTTGTTCGTCCTTGTGGAGCAATGACCGAAGAATTTATTGAATTCAAAGTTTGAGTTTGGCTTATCATAATAAAATCAAGTTTCTACGGCGACTTTGTAGTTAAAGTTGCCGTTTTTTATTCGAAGAATTTAGAAATCATTGTGTATAGAGCTGTTAAGAAAATTGAGGCGTTTTTATCTTGTTAGGTTTAATTAAAAATAAAAACTCAAACTGAAGAAATATCAAATTTTAGTTAAAATGTTAATCTATACAGGAACATGGGATAGAATCCTTGTTGATATGAATATTTAATTTGACGAGAAGTTGAATCAAAATATTGACTGTATATATTTTGGTGATTTGTAATATTTTGAAAATCAATAGCCCATTCTTGTGTTATCCTTTTCATATTTAGTTTATAACTTATTCTTAGGTCTGTTCTGAAATAAGGAGCTGTTTTTTCGGCAAAAGCATTATCAA
The DNA here is from genome assembly GCA_937982115.1 of uncultured Bacteroidales bacterium. Classification (GTDB taxonomy): domain Bacteria; phylum Bacteroidota; class Bacteroidia; order Bacteroidales; family ML635J-15; genus Bact-19. Next base: position 7,270 of record CALJNE010000062.1, read on the forward strand.
AATCGTAAACAATCTTATCATCTTCGTCCATATACATTGGAATGAATCTTTTACCGCCACCGTAAACAGTTCTTAAATCTATTGATATCATTTTAGATTTTTTGATTACAAACTCATAACCTGCAAGAACATTAAAAATATAATTGTTATTAAACACTGTGCTTCTCCATTTATTTTCGAGCGTTTTGTATTCAGAATTAAATAAAGATCCTGTTAATAAAATATAGTAGTGCTTACTAAAAAATTTTTCTATAGTAATTTCAACACCATAGTTTCTGCCTTTACCTTTGTTTACCAGATTATTTACTCTTTGTTGGTAAAAACCGGCGCCGCTGTTTAATACTGAATAATAAGAAGGTGTATCTAAAACCGGTACATCATAAAGATGCTGATAATATGTCTCGAATTTTATTCTGAAATCATTTAATGGAGTACAGTCATAAGCTAAAACAAATTGATGTGATTTTGTAAAATCAAGATTTTTATTGTTTTGAATATAGCTGTTTGGCATACTATCTATTGGTGTTTTTGTGTAATAAAGAAACAATGACTGAATTTGACTGTGTAAACCATAACCAAAAGCAATAGAATTTTTAGAGTTGATAGAATATTTTAAACTTACACGGGGTTCTGCAATAGCTTTTTTGTTTAGGTTAAGGTGTTGAAAATGTATGCCTGTGAATAATTCCAGATTATTATTGAAACGATGGTGCCATTGAGCATAGGTTTGAAGCAAAACCAAACCGCTTGTATCCACTTCGGTAAGTTTAATATATTTATTTGGCCATGGAAAACTTTCACCAACATAAGCTGAATCAACATAATTGATTTTATAAATTTCGGCAGAAATTCCAAGATCGAAATAATTTTTTGAATTTAACTTATGTTTGAATTTACTTCCTGCTGTTGCTTTAGTTTCGAAATTATTTTCGTGAAAAAATAATTTTTTATTCATAATATAAATTGAGTCTCCTGTTGAAGAAAGACGTGCTGTGTCGAGTTTGTATTTTACATCTTCAACCGAGGTTTTTACGCCTGATTGGGAGTAATTTACAAATGTTTCGATACGGGATTTTTCGTTGAAGAAATAAAGATGGTGGATGCTGTAGGTCATCATTGATGCGGCATTTCTTGTATCGGCTCCGCTAAAATTATCATAAGTTTGGTCATTGTTATTTCTATGATCGAAGAAAATAGATGAGTTTCCGGCAATTCCCGAAAAGCTGAACCTTCCGGCTTTTTGTGTAGGGATATTTATTTTAAAAGTTAAGTCTTGATATTTTGGAATTGCACCTCCTGCAACCGGAAAACCTAGTTTATCCAGTACATCAAGGGTTGAATTCCTATAATTTATAAGATATGAACTGTTATGTTTTTTTGAAATAGGACCTTCTGTACCAAGTTCAAATCCATTGAAACCAATTTGAAATAAATGTTCGCGTGTTTGATTATTTCCGTTTCTCATATTTAGATCGAAAACTCCGGATATTGCATTTCCAAATTCTGCCGGCCAGGCTCCAGTAAAAAAGTCAGAGTTTGTGAGTAAATTATTGTTAAGCATACTCACAGGACCACCGGTACTACCAAGCGCACCGAAATGGTTAGGATTTGGAATATTTACACCATCGAGACGCCATAACAATCCCGAAGGACTGTTACCTCTTATTATGATGTCATTACGTTGATCTCCGGCAGTGAAAACTCCGGCAAAATTCTGTGCCATACGACTTGGATCGCCTAAGCTACCTGCATATTTTTCTGTTTCTTCAATATTGAAACTCCTTGCACTTACAACGGCCATCCTGTTTATTGCCTTGGATTTGTCGTTTTCGGCTTTAACTACTATTTCTTCTAAAATAGAAATATCTTCTTCCATCTTTATTTCTAAAACCAACTCTTTTCCTGTGGTAAGCAAAAGATTTTTCATTAAAATAGGCTTATAACCTATTGCGCTAACTTGAATATCTACTCGTCCAACCCTAATTCCTTGAATTTTGAATTCTCCTTTTGTGTCTGTTGCTGTACCAATTATTGGATCGGTTTCTGAAATTATTACATTTACTCCCGGAATAGGAACTCCTGTATATTTGTCTGTTACAGTTCCTCTGATATTTTGTAATGTCTGAGAATTTGATAAAATTGCTATTACACTTAAAATCAAAAATAGTAAAATCTTTATTTTTTGCATAGTAATATATTTTTAAAAATATTTCCGCAGTCAAGAATCGTGCCTGAAAATTTCAATCAGAAAAGTTATAATATTTATTGAATTTTCCAAATGTTTGTATAATACTTGAAAGTATTTAGGAGATTGAGGTGTTTTAATGATACTTTATTATCCTTAATTTGATATTGCTAACAAAAAAATCTTTAATTAATCAATAATTTCTTCCGAAGAAATAAGCCCCTGAAATATTGATAATTGAGTTATAAGACTTAACAAATTCGGAGTTTGTAAAATCCGTAAAGCCTCGAGCATAATTAACCTTTATCTGGTATTGTTTAAATTCAACTCCTGCAGAAACAGTAATGCCTGTATCAAATCTTTTATAATAACCAAATTCACCTCCAATTTCAATATCGTGGGAATGTTCATATTCTATATCTCCGTTATTATCATACATAATGTATTCGCTTTTTCCAAAAATAGTAACGCTAGTATATGGTCCTATACTTCCAAAAACACTAATATTTCCAAGAGGCATTTTGTATCCTATATTTATTGGAATATCTAAACAACCAAAATTTGTTTTAGTTTTGAAGCCGTCACCTTTAATTTTATCACCTTTATTAAAAAAAGTTACGGACCCGCCGACATACAGAAAACTCATAATTTCAAATTCGGCAGTTGCTCCAAGCTGATATCCCATTTTTAGACTTTTATCTATTGACCCTGCCGGATTTTTTTCTATTAAAGTAGTACTTGCAAATCCGACTTGAGGACCAAAGTGTAATCCTTGTGCAAGTATTACCTCAAATCCTAAAACTAAAATAATTAAAGTTAAAATTGATTTCATAATTTAATTTTTATTTTGTTTAATTTTTTATTATATTCGTAAAAATAAATAATAACTTTGTCAAATATACATATTTTTTAAAATAAATCCGAGATTATGAAAAAAATATTTGGTTATTTATTAATATTTTTTCTATTTGTTGCAATTAGTGGTATTTCACAACAACTTGTAAGGGGCTATTCGGCGGCATTTAGTTATGGTCTGATTAAAAAAGGCGAAGATTTTAATTTCAGGTTCGAGAATACTTTATATTCGGCTAATCCGGTTTCTGCAAGTGCATCTTCTCTTTATATAGGTTTGCCTTTTGACTATGGAATAAAAAGACATAGGTTGGTTTTGACCCCTGCTGTTGATATTTTTACAAGTGATTATGTTTATACTCCCGATCAGTTAATTCCGGGAGCAGGATTTGATACTCTCAAACTGAGTTCGTTTATGCTGATACCTATGCTTGCAGGAGCTTATAAATTCCACTTTTATACCGGTCCGGTTCATTATGCCATCGGTTTTGCACTTAATTTTAGATTGCCGGTTTACAGGGAAATGAAACTTTCGAATAGTAACAAGTATGAAATGATTAATTATGATGGGACAGTTGATCCATCAGCAGATTCTTTTTTAGATTTCGATGATTCTTCGGTTCATTTAGCATTGTGGAAGTCAGGATTCCATGTTGTTCCTTCATTATTGTTTGATGTTTATGTAACAAAATTTTTAATAACAAACTTATTCGTTCAACCCTTTCTTATTCCTTCAAAGTCAATTCAAGGCGTAAATTTTGGGATAGGAATATCTTATATGATTCCCTCCGGAAAAGATAACAGTAGCGATTTCTTACAATACTATAAACAAAAATAATAATTGAGAAAAATTATGTTGAATGAAATCATTGAAAATATTGAAATACTCACGAATTTACGAACATTAAGGTGCTGTAAATAAACTTTGATAATTAAGAAAATGAATATAAACGAACTATAAATTTAATAATCATGAAAAACATTATATCAATAGGTATCTCAGTATTTTTATTTTTAGGAATTACTAAGTCCCAAAAAATTATACCGGTAATTCAAGCCGGGCATTCGGGTGAAATTATGTTTGCCGAATGGGATCCAGAGTCGCGTTATATTGCAACGGCAGATGTTAATAATGAGTTGGTAATATATGATTTTATTTCAGGACGAATGTTTTATAAAATAAAAATTCCCGAAAATGATTTTATAAAGTCAATAAGTTTTTACGATTCGGAAAGAGTAATAGTTGATTTTATAAATCAGTCTTATGAATTTAACTTAAAATCTTTGGAATTACATAAGGTTTCAAATCAAATTAAAAGAAAAAAACTTGATGATAGATTAAAAATCTATGGGTCTTTAATCAAATACAACGGGAAGTCACTTATAAATCGAGATGTTTACACACACTTTTCTTTTGCATCAATCTCTAAAGACGAAAAATTTGTTATTGCCGGCGATGAAAGAGGATACATTTATTTCTGTAATTCCCGATTAAACACTATAAAAGTCGAACATAAACACTACTTGAGTATAAATGACATTGTATTTTCCGATAATAATAAATATGTTGCCATAGCTTCATCCGACAGATCTGTATCGGTTTGGTCTTTGCCTGATTTTAAGTTTGAAAAACGACTGATTCCGAGAAGTTTTAATGTAACTGCAATTCAAACACATCCAAAAGAAAGTGTTGTGTGCTTTGGTGATGAACTTGGATTTGTTTATTTGATGGAATTCGAAAACGACAAAATCACTTGCAATGGAATAAGTGTCCATAACGGGAGAATAAACGATGTTGATATGGGAAATAATTATAAGATTATTGCAACCGCCGGGGGTGACAATAGAGCCGCAATTGCAGATCTCGAAAATAAATACGTTCTTAAATATTTTATTCTTCATCCAAAAACCACAAAAATTAAAGAAACTTTTAACATAAAAAGCATTCAGGATAAGGTAACATCAAATGCTGAGAATAAAACCTGGTATGATAAAAATGTTTATTCAGTTGCCTTAAATCCCGATAATACAAATATTGCTTATTCCGGAGGTAAATGGGGAATAGGAAATCCTGTTCTAAAGGTTTCGTCGGTTTCGGATTTGAATCTGGATAAAGAAAAAGACAAGCGTAAGCCAAAAAAGGAAAATTTAGGTTTAATGTCTAAAAATAATACACATAAATTTTGTCAATTATATTTTTCAAACAGCAAAGAATTTTATGGCTTTGGCGAAAAACCCGATTATTCTACAAATTTTAATTTAAATCTGACAGGTTACAATGAAAATAAATATATAAGAATTGAAAATATAAATTTCAGGGAAAATCCAAATTTGTTGGTAATTTCTTCAAAATCCGAAGTCTCTGACGAAAATGAATATCTTGTAAAAATTAACCCAACCACAAAGGATAAATATATCTGCAAAGGATTTGAAATAGAAAGAAAAACCGGAAATAATACGATAAAATACATCGGACATAAATCGTACATTACAGATTTTGAAATTTTAACACAAAAGAATTTTCTTATAAGCAGTTCGATGGATGCTTCGGTTAATATCTGGGATTTGAATAGTGGAGAATTATTGTTGACTGTTTACGTTGTAGATATGGGAAAATTAATTTTTGTTACTCCCGATAATTATTATATGGCTGCCGGAGATGCAATTACGGGACTTGGCTTTAATTTTGACTCTAAAGTTTTTCCGGCAGATCAATTCGATCTTAAATTTAATCGTCCGGATTTAGTTTTAAAACAACTTAAGTATTTTGACTCTGATATTGTTGATTTATATCATTCTGCATACAATAAACGATTGTCAAAATTAGGTTTTACTGAAAAAATGCTTGAAGGTAAGATGAATTTACCTAAAATCGAGATTTTAAATTCTCAAGAAATAAAATTTCGAAACAACGAAGGACAGCAAAATTTGAAGGTAAAAATCTGGGATGATAATTATTTCATTGACAGGATAAATGTGTATGTTAATGATGTGCCTTTATATGGCAGCAAGGGATTAAGTCTCAAAGAAAAATCTTCAAAAAATTTGATTCAGGAAATTCAAATACCTTTATCAGCCGGCAAAAACTTAATTCAGGTGTCATGTTTAAATGAAAAAGGTATTGAATCTTTGAAGGAAGAACTCGAAATATTTTATGAAAAAACAAGTAAAGAAAAACCGGATTTATATTTAATATCTCTTGCGGTTGCCGATTATAAACAGTCTCAATACAGCCTCAGATACACTATTAATGACGGTAGGGGATTTGTCAAACTATTTTCCACAAAAACTAGGGATTACAACAAAATTTATATTGATACTTTATATAATATGAATTGTATTAGGGAAAATGTTATGCTTCTAAAACAAAAGCTAATGCAAACAAAAGTTGATGATTATGTAGTAATTCACATAGCCGGACACGGACTTCTGGATGATAATCTTGATTTTTACTTTGCATCTTATGATATTGATTTTAACGATCCTGCCGGGCGAGGAATAAAATATGATGATATTGAAGGACTTCTTGATGGAATTCCGGCTCGAAACAAACTTTTACTAATGGATGCCTGTCATTCCGGAGAAGTAGATAAAGACGATGATCTTGCACTTGATTCTAAAGATGGTGATAATACTCGTGGTGTAACTCTGTTTGCTCAAAAATCAAACAATAAACCAAAAACTGGATTAAAAAATTCTTATGAATTAATGAAGATTTTGTTTGCCGATTTAGAGAAAGGAACAGGAGCTGTGATTATCTCAGCTGCATCAGGAACGGGATATGCTCTCGAAAACGAAAATATTCAGAATGGCATTTTTACATACTGTATGCTGAAAGGAATAAAAGAAAATAAAGCTGATGCCGATAAAAACAAGCAAATTACCGTAAGTGAATTGAGAAACTATATTTTTGATGGAGTAAAAGAACTTAGTAATGGAAAACAGCAACCTACATCCAGAAAAGAAAATTTGTTAAATGATTTTGTTATTTGGGAGTATTAGATTTCAATTCCTTTTATAGTAAAGTTAAAGTATTAACATACTTAATCCCCCTTAACTTCCCTTAATTTCTTAATGTGAAAACAAAAAAACATATCGAAATCCTCGTTATTAAACTCCGATATGCTTTAAGTATTATTGCTTAAAAACTATTAAAAGTTATTTTTTAATAATTTTAGTATTCAGAACGTGATTTTGAGATTTCATCCTGATGTTATAAACTGCAGGAGCAAGGTAATCGAGGTTCAATGATTTATGAACATCCATTCTTTCTGATTGATAACTGTTTGAGAAGACACATCTACCGCTTTCGTCAAATATTTCGAGACTAAAATCAGTGTCAGTTATGTTTTCAATAACAACATTCACTTCATTGTTGAAAGGGTTTGGATACACAATCATTGAGGGTGAACCTAAATCTGATTTATCGCAATTTATCACAATAGTGTTGTATTCGTTTACTTTACCATTAAAATCAACTTGCTTCAGTCTGAAGTAATTGTCGCCGCGGAAAAGTTCATTCACTTTTAATTTGTATGAATTTGTTTGATTTGAAGTTCCCGAACCCTTCACTATTCCTGCAATATGGAAATTCTGCATATCACGGGATTTTTCGATGATGAAATAATCATTGTTGGTTTCTGAAGCAGTTTCCCAGAATAATTCAGCAGAATATTTATCACAAACTGCATAGAACTTCACCAACTCAACAGGTAGAGGATTTTGATTCTGTTTAGAACCAAAAGTGATGAAAGTTTGAGATTTTCCTCCGAATGGAATTTGCAAAGCACTGGTGATATTTCCATTGTCGTGATTTCCGGAAACGGAACCTCCTGCGTCACGCCACATTGCCCCCGACCAATAAGCTACGCTTAAATCCGAAGGAACAAAAACATTATCTCCTTCACAGAAACTGTGAACACATACCGCACCATTCGGGTGGTTGTTATTGCGCCAGTAGAGAGTTGCATTGGCAAAGTTTTCAGTTGAGTTCACCAGCCAGTATTCTCTGTCGCTTACATGGTGCAGAGTAGCATCCATATTTCCTCCGTGTTCCCACCAGTCGGGCATACCTGTATTGTCAAAGAAATATCTTACAGTAGTAGTTGTGCTTGCTACCGGATTTATTCCGATTGGAGCCCAAATTTTATAACTTTGATTTCCGGCACCTATATTTCTGGTATTTACTTGACCGGTAGGTAGTGTTATCATTCCGGAATTAGTAACTTGAATAATTCCGTCAACAAAAGAAGTTGAAGTTCCCATATTAACACTTGCTCCGGAATTTAAGATAAACTTATTAGCTCCGGTATTAACAATACCATTTGTGAAGGTTGCAGAATTATTTACTCTCATATCGTCGAGGAGCGTAATATCTGCATTCCCGTTGTTAGAATTGTTGAAAATAACATTATAGAAGTTGACTGTACCGGAACGCACATTTTGGGGTGAAATTCCGGAGAAGGTTACAGTACTGTTCATTACGCTTAATGTTCCATAGTTATTGAAGTTACCTTTAACATTTAAGTTAGAATTATTTTGCATAGTAAGAGTTGAATATATGTTTATATCATGACAATCAACGTTTGAAGAGCTTAATACATTTGATTGATTTGCAACGCAGCTTGCAAAATTTATGATATGAACATTATCAGTAACCGAAGGAATTGTAAAAGCCGGTAAATAGTCTAGTCCATTATAAACAATCCAGTTTGCTGCATTTTCCCAGTTTTGATTAGCATACCCTGACCAAACATAATCGTTTACTGATAATCCGGGTATAACAGGAGATTGAACATTAACAGCAGCAACATTACTTAAAACAGCATCGCATTCCGAACCGCTGGCGTCAACAACTATACGATAATACCTCGTAACTCCTAAAGGATTTGTAGTGTACGTTGCATTTGTTGCCCCAGGTATTTCTTCCCAGTCTGTACCATTAAGAGAAATTAGCCACTGGTAATTAAGAGCCGGTGTGCCGCCTCCGGCATTAACTGATAAATTATGAGTTTGTCCGGCACAAATTGTCGTTCCTGCAGGTTGAGTGCTTATGAATGGATCCGGGTGTATTGTTACAGCTTGAGTGTTGCTAGTTGCACTGTTACATCCAGAACCTGACGCGGAGAGTAATACTCTGTAATAGGTTGTACTTGTCAGGGCAGGAGTTGTATATGTTGGATTTGTTGCACCACTGATATTAGCCCATGTTGAACCGTCAGGAGAACTTTGCCATTGATATGTAAATGTTCCTGTTCCTCCGGTTTCACTTGCCAGAAACACAGAAGAACCTCCCGAACATACTGTTGCTTCACCGACTATAGTAACTTGAGGGTCCTCAACTACCTGAACAGTTATCTGGTTGCTTGTTACAGGATCGCATCCTGAACCTGTTTGGGTAAGGTAACAGCGATATAAATAATTTCCGGGATTAGCAATTCCAGACACAGAAAATGTATTGGATGTTGCTCCGGAATAAGTTGCACCTGACGGGTTTCCATTAGATACATTTACCCAGGAACTACCGTTATACCACTGCCATTGATAGTTAAAACTTCCTGTTCCGCCGTTCGCAGAAATTGTCATATTATTAGTTGTACCACCCTGACAAATATGTTCAGGACTTACAGGTTGAGTAGTTATTGAAGGATCTGGATTTACTGATACAAAAACAATATTAGATATTGCTTGATCACATCCATTACCAGTTGCTGTCCTAACTAATCGGAAATATGTATCTTGCGTTAACGCAGGCGAAGTTGGATTTACGGAGGTTGTCCAGTTCGACCACGTTGTCCCGTTTGTTGAGGTTTGCCATTGATCTGTAATTGTTCCGCTTCCTCCATTTGTTGTTTGTGTAAATGATACTGTTCCTCCAGAACAAACTGTTGTTGCAGAAGGTGTTATACTTGCGGTAGGATCAGGTGAAACAGTTATTGTAACACTTGCACACGAAGTAGTGTTACAAGTACCTGATGCTCTCACGTAGTAAGTAGTTGTGGATGTTGGTGAAACGGTAATTGAAGAACCTGTACCTACAAAGGTTCCACCACACGAACCGCTATACCACTGCCAGGAAGCTCCGGTGCCAAGAGAACCGCCTATAACCGTGAGTTGGGTGCTTCCACCAACACAGATATAAGTGTTGGTTGCATTTATAGATGTTGGTGCTGTTGATATGCTGTTAACAATTACTTGCATAGAGGCACAACCGGTTGTATTGCAGGTTCCTTCAGCTCTTACATAATATGTGGTTGTGGTTGATGGTGTTACATATATACTGGAACCATTTGAAACATAAGTTCCCCCACAAGACCCTGTGTACCATCTCCAAACTGCTCCTGTTCCAAGTGAACCTCCCGAAACAGTCAATGAAACGTCATCTCCATTACAAATGGTAACAGAACCTTCCACATAAACTGTTACACTTACGCACTCTGTAGAATTACAATCACCTACAGCTCGCACATAATATGTTGTATTAACAGTTGGATTTACTACTATTGAAGTCCCGGTTCCGATTTGAGTGCCGCCACAACTGCCGGTGTACCAGACCCATTGAGCTCCTGTTCCCAAACTTCCTCCCGAAATTGACAGGGTACTGCTGTTACCTGGTGCAATAGTTGCAGGACTTGCAGAAGCTGATAAGGGGGGAGTGGAAACGGTTTTTATAGTTACAGTAGTAGAAACACATGCAGTATTGTTACATGTACCTTCTGCTCTGACATAATAGGTTGTATTAGTTGCAGGTGATACAGAAATTGATGAGCCTGTTCCTACAAAAGTACCTCCACAACTACCACTATACCAGTACCAGTTTGCTCCTGAACCTAAACTCCCTCCATTAACTGTTAATGTTGTAGAATTACCTGGACAAATATTTGTCGTTCCTGAAATTGATGTTGCAGCAGAGGATAAACTTAAAACATTTACACTTGTTGTAGTTGAAGTAAATGAACCACAAGCACTACATTCAACTCTAGCGGTATAAGTAGTATTTGAAAATACATTTGTGCTAATATTTTGATAACTGGTATTATAAATGGGAGTAGCACTAGAGAATGAAGACCCATTCCACCATGCGCTGCCATTATACCATGCAAAACGAAATTCTCCACATGCACATCCTCCTCCAGTGTAACTAGCAACTGAAAGATTTACGTTTGTTCCAGGACATACTGAGGTACTCAAAGACCCATTTGCATGTGCAACAATAACATTTGGGGCTTGACAACATGGGATATAACTAATCATGAAGCCACTATAATAATTCCATGTTGCAACAGCCTGCCAATATATTGGACTTCTGTTGTTTTCATCATAATCTGCATTACCAACAACATACCAACCACCGGCAATTCTTGATTCAACATCACTTAATCCACTGGAATTAAATACAACGTCCCAGTTAGTATATCCTATTCCTCTGTCCCAAGGCCATCCCGAGGCTAAAAAGTAAGTAGAACCGTCCCAAACATCATTGAACCATGTCCATGAATACATATCTACCTGTCCATTAGTGTAAACGTTATGTATTGGTAACATGTTGTTAACCATTTGCCGGGTTTGTGGTTTAACTTCAGCCCAGTTAATTATTCCATCACAATCAGGATGATGATAAGGATCAATATTAGGTAAAAAAGTTTGATATTTTGCTGCAGTTACAGTTGAACCGTTTTGAATGCCTGAGATTGTAAACTTATCATGGATTCTATTATAGCAATTCTCATCAGCTGACCAAAAATCATCATCCATCATAGAACCAATAGTTCCTAAAAAATTACCATCAACAGGAGCACATATCCAAACATATGGACTTGATTGATCAGCATCTACAAACATAGAATGACCGTACATCGTTTCATCGTAAATATTTGTATAAACATCTTTTGATTGTGAATTGATTTTTTGGGGTACAGGATAACATGCCGGTAATTCTATCCATTTAATTTTTGATCTTATATTATCAGGTAATTCTTCGATATTAAAATCCCTAAATTGATTTGGTAAAAGTGGATATGATGTTGGTCTTATTGTGTAATAAGCTGTAATTTCTTCTGGATTGTCAGCAATAAAATGTCTTGAGTTAGTTGTTCTTTTACTTTTTAATTCAACAGCTTTTTCGGGATATGGATTTTTTAGGGGTAAATATAAACCATTTTCTAACCTTATATAATAAAAATAACCTTTATAATCATTTTTAGATTTTTCAAGCATTTTGTTTTGGTAAGGATCATTATTATCAAGTAATTCATATTTTTTGTAAATCCTAATAGTGTTATCATTTATAATTTTTACAGAATCAGCACCATTATTAAGGTATTCCAATCCTATTTTATTTATATCAGACTTTATTTCTAACAAAATAAAACCAGGATAATTTTCTAAATCAAATAATTGTTGATCAAAAATTTTTTCAAGTTTTTCATAGTAACAGAATAATCTGTAATATATTTTAGATTCTATTTCTACAAAATCTATGCTATCTGGTTCGAATCCGGCTAATCTGTTTTCTATTTCTCCATTACGTGTTTTTATACGTGTTGTAACATATTTTAATAATGGGTTAGTAATTTTTCCGTTTTTATCTACTAAATGTGAAACCCTGTAATCATTTGTGCTAACAATATTCATTATCGGAATATACACCTGATATTCAGGTATATTTCTGTATTCCTCTGATTCAAGATATTCATTTAGTAATTTATATTTATTATCATTCTTTTTTGTTTGTTGAGCAAAAATATCACTTGAGTATAATAGAACTATAAAAGTTATAAAAATCATTAATTCTGATTTCATTATTTTGATTTTATATTTATGTTTCATAATCGAATTGGTTTTTAGGGATTAACAACAGCATTAATTGATGATGGAGTTGTTGATAATGTATTTACGTTAACAGTAACACTGGCACAACTTGTAGTATTACAAGTACCTTCAAATCTTACATAATAAGTAGTAGTTGTTGTGGGGCTTACTGTAATATTATTCCCCGTACCAACAAGAGTACCTCCACAACTGCCGGAATACCATCTTGCAACAGCTCCCGACCCCAACGATCCTCCGGAATACGATAAGGTTACATTAGCTCCGGGACATATTGTAGATGGTGAAGCGGTTGCTGATTCAGGTGGAGATGAAAGTTGATTAACTGTAATAGTTATGCTTGTGCTGTTAGAATAAATACCTGCTACAGAAGAGTAATTAGTTGATGTTCCGCCTTTAACAAAATACTGCAAATAATATGTTGTTGTTGTTGTAGGACTAAGTATAACAGAATAAGCATCAGCACTTATCTCTGTACCACCATTTGTGGTTCCCCACCGAATGTCAATATAATTATCGTCTCCTGATATATTCGAAGCTGTTAGTGTTACTGATTGTCCATTGCAAATTGTTGTACTTGAAGCTGAGATAGTAGGATTAGTAGGAATTCTTCTCCACTTTGTTGTTCCACAAGTAATATTACTTATGCAATTATATTGACTTACAAGAACTCTTATAGAAGTCGTACCGGGTTGATAAGCTATAAGTGATAAATAATTTCCTGGAGGAGTATAATCATCATTATATGCTAGTACTGCAGGAGAGCCACATGTAGTTGATGGATAAAGTGTTAATTGTGTATCCCAACTTGTACCTTCTGTACTCCATTGATAGATGTATCCAGTTTCTAAATTACCATATGAGTATTCACTTCCATATTGGCATGTTGTAATGTTAGTCCATGAACTGCTAGTAGTAGTAAATGTGCCGGGTGGGTAATTACTGCCACAATTTGAACATTGAGAAAATGATTTTTGAGTAAAAAAGAAAGCAATTATTAAAACCGAAAAAAATATATAATTAGTTTTAGTTATTTTATCTTTCATATTTTTCAATTTTTAATTTTAAATAGAAATACCTCTTTCAATTTTTATTTACAAAAGTAATAAATTTTTTAATTATAAATTATTATTTACAAAAGTAATAAATTTTTTAATTATAAATTATTATTTTTGAAAAAAAAATAAAGTGAAAAAATCATTTTTTTCTAGAATTTTTATCTGGTTATTTTTTATTGGAATCATATTTTTTTCTTTTCTGCCATCTTTAAAAGGAGATTATTTAAATTGGGATGACAAATTTTATTTAAGGGATAATCATATTTTGAATTCTAATTTTAATTTGAACAATGTA
>CALJNE010000063.1 GCA_937982115.1 uncultured Bacteroidales bacterium
GCCAATGATTTAGCAAACTGCTCTTATCCCTGCCTACCGGCAGGCAGGTTTCTTCGCAAGTGCAGCTTGCCTGCTGCAAGCAGGTTTGCAACAATGTTAATTAATAGAACTACTTAGAACAACAAACTTGAAACGTAACGACCAACCCAAGAATTTTACAAATCCCGAATGCGCCCGCCTTGACTCGACATCAAGTCGAGGCAGGAAAAGGCGGTCGGGCTGATTGGCGGGTTAGGGCACAATATCACAAATCATTCTGAACCATTCCTTAGTTGATTTAATAATGGTAGAACTGAAATATTCTGATTATTGAATTCATCAAATAATGGTTGCATTGAATTGATGCTATATCTTATTGATTCATCATATGTATTTGCATTTAATTGAATAACAGAATTATGAACAATTGGTTCTATGTAATCCCATAGTTGACGATAGTAAGAAAGATTTCCTATAAATTCATTTATAAAATTCTCATCATCAGTTAAAGGGCTAACTATTTCAAGGGTAAATCCCTCTAATAAAACCTTCCCAAAAGTTTTCCAACCAGATTCATTCATTATTTCATTAAAGCGATTGAACTGATTCAATAAAGTTTTTCTTGTTTTGGAAATTTGCCCAAATTGAGAACTGTAAGGGTTTGTGGCGCTTATTAAACTATTGGCAAGTTCTCTTTGGAAATTGAAATCTAAAGATGAAAGCACATCCAAACCAACGGAATTTGGCAAGAAATCTTGTTGAATACTTGCAACAAGTTTACGGTGAAAATCGCAAAATAAGTTTGAGCATTGCTTAACATTGCTATCTATAATATTAATTGTGTCAGGCTCAATTGCCAATATTTCTTTTACAACACGAGCAAATTTAGGTTTATCAATTCCATTCGTATTTAACTCAGAAAATAATTCAGATAATTTTTCGTTCTTTTCAAAAAATTGTAAATAGGGAGATGAAATAAGATTCTCATTCACAAAATCAACATATTTAGAATAAATTAAATCGGCGATTTGAGGAATGATTTTATTATTTTCATCTTGGATTAACGATTCTTCGGTAATTTGTGACTGAACTATAAATTCAGGAGTAGGGATTCGGCGAAAAAATAATACAAACAGAGGTATGCTTAAAAGAATCGATGAAATAGAGATAAACCATTTAGTGCTCGAAGGTGCTACTATAAAAGCGATAATGCCAATGACAAAAATTATTATACCAACATATAAATAGATGTACCGTTTAATAATGTGTTGAAGATGTTTAATTGCTTTATCGTGTTCATACACCTTATTCTCAATACTACCGATCTTTTTATTATACTTCTGAACAATCTGAATTAAATATCCTTTTAGTTTAGAATTCTCTATTTGAATATCTTCGATTCTTTGTAAAGTAAATACTACTGTTTCCATCATTTGCTCATTTAATTCTGCAAGATTTTGTAGAAAAAACAATGCACCCTTTTGAACCTTAAGGAGATTAGATTGATTAATCCTCTCAAGTTTTTTGTTTTTACCAGTGATGGTATGCCAAGCCCTTTTGAACCATTTTTGATTTTGAACTTTTTCAAGATTTTCTTGAGAAACCGTTAAAAGATTACTCATCTCATTTATTATTTCATCAGTCTCCTCTTGTTTGGATTTCTTTGAAATAAAAGAAGAATATGCTTCTTCAAAACAATGTGATATTTCATTAGTTAAAGGTGGACCTTGTAATGAGGAATCAATTTTTTTAATAGGAACAGTAATTTTTGAATCTGACATAATTATTCCTTAGCAAGTTCATCATTTAGTTTATTGTCTAAAGCTTGTGAAAAATTATTTAGGAGCTTTGCTCTTTCGGATTTTCCCTCTTCAAATGATTTTAGTTGTTTTTGTTTTTCAAATAATGAGACTGATAATAATCCAAAATCTAACCAGGCATTTTGAAAAGAAGTACTATATTTCATTGAATTTAGTATTTCTAAATATTCCCCATCTCCAAAAAATGGGTCAATAAATTTTTTAAGCCCAACACTTATTACAATCATCACAGGAATAGTCACTGGAGCCCCTACGCCTAAAACAGTTGCAGCATATTGAACACCTACATTAATAGCCGCTATTGAACCACCCATAACACCCCCTTTAGCTCCGTCTTTAATTAATACTTCAGCAAATTCGTCAAATGATAGCACACCCTTTTTATATTTTCTGTAATTTGTTAACGCTGACACCCCAACATATAGCGTAGCACCGATTAAAGCCCCTTGACCTACTTGTTTAAGAAATCCGTCAAGAGTAACTCCAACATCAATAGTGTTTTTTACAGCAGCATCATAACGCTGATTAGTAGCATTCTTTACCGCTTCATCTGGAACAACTTGAACAAATCGATCGGGTGGCATACCGCGTTTAATTGCTTCGTCATAAACTGATTGAGTTACTGCAAACTTTGTCTCGGGAGGATAATGTGTAAATAATCTTTGAGCTTCCGTCCTAATTCCGCTATCTGACAAAGGTGCTTTTACTTGAATAATTGTATTATCACCAGTAAATGGATTGAATGAAGAAAGATCTTTAACCCTATCATTTGTTGCAGTAGATAGTTTATTGACATCAATTAAATGTGGGTGATAATTTTTAAATACATCCCATTCAAGTCCCTTGGTTTGGAAAAATACTTCCGCACTTTTAGGATGTAATGACATCCAATTTTGAAGACCACTCTCAAACATTTTTGGATATGAATCTTTCATCCATTGCCAAAACATAGAATTATCTACATATTGAATTCCATTAGGGATGATTTTACTAGCAGCGGCTATGTTTGCAATGTTCTCAATAAAATCCTTAAACTCATCTTTTTGAATATTTTCTTGGTTTATCATATATATGCCTTCTAATAAAATGAAAGTGCCCTAACTATTACTTATACTGCACAGATTTATTACTTAAGGTACTTAGATATGCGTGTAGCTGCATAACTACGTGCCAATTATTCTCAAATCTTCTCAAAATCCCAATATTTAAAAATAGGTTGTGCATATATATCATCCTTACTCATTTCAGTCTATCGGACTTCTAACACCAAGCACTGTTTTCAAAACGTGAGTGTAAATCATAGTAGTTTTTACACTTTTATGACACAAAAATTCCTGTATGGTTCTTATGCCTTCTCCCATTTCCAGCAAATGAGTATCATAGTAATGTCTTAAATAATACGGACTTTCTGATTTGTATGTTGATTCAGCTTTTATTTTATTATTTAATTCCTTACTGTAATGATTAGCTCGCAGTTCGGTTCTTACCAAATCGAGCAGTTTCGGCTTATGATTTTCTTTTTGAGGATTTCCGGAGGTTGATGAAATATTTAGCTTCCCATTTTGCAAA
>CALJNE010000064.1 GCA_937982115.1 uncultured Bacteroidales bacterium
TATGTAAACGTATCGCGATATAGATGCAAAATATGTCGTCGTACGTTTATTCCAACTAGTGGGAGCAGCATTCACTACATAAATAAAAAAGAAAAGTTTTTGAGATTGTTTGATATGTTTAATAGTGGTGAGGTGTTGACAATAAAGAATATTTCTAAAAAATTTGGGATTAGTATTTTGACTTCTTTTGACTGGCGCCATAAGATTTTTATAGCTTTGCAATTAGTTAAGCAAGATTATGAGTCGGTAACGATAGCTAATAAAGTTAGCTTTAATTTTAGTGAAAAAGGGCGTAAGCAATACACCAGGAGTCGTAAGAAAATTTTCCCGAAAGTTAATTTGTGTTCCATTACTGATAGCCGATTGACGGAGTTTAAATTTGTTAATATTGGCGATGGTATAAGTAAAGATTTTCTCGAACGCTTTGCATGCAGAGTTAGTGACAGAGCGGTATTATTTTTTAAGGATGATGAAAAAATATTAATTGATGATTTAAAAAATTTAAATAAAGAGAAAAATAGACCAGTAAAAATAAAGAGTTTAGAGAAAAGTTTAAGGATACATAATTACAAAGTACGGGAATTTAAAGAATTTATAAATAGGTTTATGCGAGGAGTAGCAACGAAGTATCTACAGGTATATGCTAATTTTTATTCTTTTCTTCAAAGTTTAAAGCCTTTTCCGAATTATTATAAGCTTTTGGAGCTAAGACTTGCATGGATAAAATATTTAAAGATGGAGTTGTTGTATCAGGATTTGCTAAAGGGTAACTTTCTCAGTATGGAAGATTATACTGCGATAAAACGAAAATGGAAATCAAATAACATAAGATTTAGGGTTAGTTTTGAAGAGAATTTGATTAATAATTATACTTTCAGAAATTCTAACCTATAATTGAAAAATAAGGGCTTTTCAAAAAAATTGCAAAATAAAAATTGGAGATTTTTGAGTATTTTATTTTTGAACGACAAAGACACATAGCTCACAATAAAAAAACACATAGTTTTTAATAAATTTATTATCTATATGTAAATCAAAATGTCCTACAAATTTTAATCTCTACTTTTAATTTGCATAAGGTTAGGAATTTTTAAGTTTTAGTGATTTATTAGATTCTTAGTTTTAGAGTTTTAAAGTTTTGTTAAAAATGATTTTTATTGCTTGAAGATTTGTTTAAAAAATTCAAATTTGCAAAAAATATGTATATGAAAGGTAAGAATATAATTATAACAGGAGCGTCGTCAGGAATTGGGTACGAATTACTAAAGCAATTGAGAAAAGATAATAAGATTTTTGCAGTTGCCCGAAACATAGAAAAAATTGAGGAATCGGATAATGTCAGAGCTTTTTCCTGTGATGTTTCAAAAGCTGAAAATATAGATCGCTTATTTGAAGAGGCATTTAAATTTTTGGGCAACATAGATGTATTTTTTGCTAACGCTGGTTTTGCATATTACGAAAAGATTGAAAATCCTGATTGGGAACATAATCTGAAGATTTTTGAGACAAATGTTTTATCGGTTTTTTATTCTCTTCAAAAATTAAAACAAATTAAAGGGGGTAAAGAATTTACATTTGTTATTACAGCTTCTGCCATGAGTTATCTTGCTGTTCCGGGTTATTCTTTGTATGCTTCAACAAAATTTGCACTTAAAGGTTATGCTGATGCTTACAGACACGAACTTGAAAATGGACAAAATTTGTGTTTAGTTTATCCTGTAGCTACATTAACGGAATTTTTTAATACCGCACATGCAAGCGAAATTCCCTGGCCTCGTCAAACTGCAAGTACAGTAGCAAAAAAGATTATAAAATCAGTTAGCGGAGGAAAAAAGAACATTTATCCCTGCTTCTTTTTCAGAGTAGGATTATTGTTAAATAAAGTTTTTCCGGTTTTTAAATTATATCATTTCATCGAAGGTAAAAAGTACAGACGAAAAATAGAGAATAAATTAAAATTATCTGCAATATGATTAAAGATTATCCTGCTCCATGGAATTTAACCGGTAAAGGTTATATATTTATTTTAAAAAACAGAAAAAAATCCTTTAATAATGAAAATTTCACAGACGGATTTTTTAAGAATATGTTTTGTGGGGGCTGGGGTCTTATGATGCTGGTTGAATATTCAGAGTCTAATGCCGGTCCATATAATGAATTATTGTATATTCCTGGAAAATTTAAGTTCGGAAATCGAAAAAAATATTCCATAACGAAAATTTATGTAAGCTCATTCAGATCGGTGGAGTGGGGTCGTAAAAATTGGGCTATCCCAAAGGAATTAGCAAATATAAATTTTACCGAAGTAGAAAAGAATTACGAAAATGTAAATGCTTCGACAAATGAAAAAAAATTCTTTTCAATATTATTGAGAAAACTGCGAATTCCTTTTTTGGTGCATACTTCTTTTTTTCCGGTTCCTCTAATACAAATTGACGATGAACACAAAAATATATTTTACACAAAATTTAAAGGAAAAGGAGTGGGATATCCTGTAATCGTAAAAGATATTGAAATAAATTCCGATTATTTTCCTGAAATCAGCAAAAAACAAATTTTATTCGGGATTAAAGTTGAGAATTTTAAAATTACTTTTCCGTTACCTGAAAAAGAAGAAATTCAACAATAAAACTATTTGAATAAGTTTTGCCAGAAGCCTTTTTTTCCGGTAGTTTGATTTTGAGTATTGTTTTCCGTATTTTTTAAATATGGAGAATCTGGAATCAGAATTTCACGAATTTTATACCATCCAGGAAAACCTCCGACATTCCTATCATCAATAAAAACATCAGCATCAATCTTACGGCTGATATATTTGTTAAATTCTTCGCCCGGGAAACTTGCATTTACTGCATAAAAAATAATTCCTTTCGAAAGGCAGTAATCAACTGCATTTTGCAGGTCAATTCCATCTCTTACTGTCCAAAGAATAAGTCGGTGGCCTCTTTCTTGTAGTTCTTTTAGAACCTCGAATGCTCCGGGTAATTCTTTCCCAATATCAGGATAGCAATGTTCTACGATTGTTCCATCAAAATCTACGGCAATTGTTAGAGTTTTCTTTCCGAAATTCATTGTTATTTTTTTACTTTATACATGTATGCTTTGGAATTGGTAGCTGTTGGGTCTTCGGGAGCTAAAATAAGTCTGTCGTTGGTTAAACTTATTATCAAAGTTTTTTCAACTTTTGTTTCACCGTCATGCTTCACCATAACATACTTTCCATCTGCTGAGATACTCCAAGTTCCTTTTTTTTCACCTTCAATACCTTTTTTATAATATCTTTTATCTTTCGTAAATGTTACTTCGGTTTTTTCCATAATTTCAGGAAGTTTTTGTTTTATCATTTCTTGATACTGGGGTGCAAGATTGTAATTTCCAAATTCTAAGGAGTCAAGTTTCCATGTTCCCACAAGGTAATCAGAATATTGTTTTTTTACGTTTTGGGAAATTGCAATCTGCGTTGTCGAAACGATTAAAAACGCAAAAACTAAAAATTTAATCATTCTTTTCATAACTCCAAATTTTGATTGTAAAAATAAATATTTTTCATTCACCTAAAAGTATAGTTTTTTGCTCAATATCCAATTCTTTAAGAATATCCGGCATTCTTGTGCGACTTGTGTCTGTAATAAAAATCTGTCCGAAATCTTCTTTTGAAACCATTCCCGTAATTTTTTTTACTCTTGTTTTATCGAGTTTATCAAAAATGTCGTCTAATAGCAATATTGGTGCCAGACCGGTTTTATTTTTAATGTACTCGAATTGTGCAAATTTCAGACTTATTATATAAGATTTTTGCTGTCCCTGAGATGCGTATTTTTTTAGAGGGTATCCGTCTAAACTGAATTCAAAATCATCGCGATGAACGCCAAAACTCGTATATCCGAGTATTTTATCTTTCTCAAATCCGGTTTTCAAGGATTCTGTAAAATCTTTTTCGTTGCAGTTTGAAATGTATTTTAATGTTACTTTTTCGCGTTCTTCGCCAATCAAACTGTAATATTTCTGAAAAATTTCGGAAATTTCTTTAATAAATTGCGTTCTTTTTTGAAAAATTTCTTCTCCCACTCTGGCAAGTTGAAAATCCCATGCTTCAAAATTTTCATAAGATAGGGGCTGGGGATTTTTCAAAAGAGAATTTCTTTGTTCTAAAATTTTATTGTATTTGATTATTGAGTTAAGGTAATTTTTGTCGAATTGAGAAATTACTACATCAATAAATTTTCTTCTTATTTCGCTGCCCAGATAAATCAAATCAGAGTCGTTTGGTGTGGTGAAAACTACCGGAAGCAAACCGATATGTTCGGAAAGTTTTTTATATTCGACTCCGTTACGGCGAAAAGATTTTTTTTGCTCTTTATTAAAACCGCAATAAATGTGTTCAGGTTCGTCAAATCTTGTAAAATTACCTTCAATAATAAAAAAAGATTCTCCGTTTTTTATATTTTGACTGTCTTTTAAATTTAAAAGACTTTTGCAAAACGAAAGGTAATGAATGCTGTCGAGAATATTGGTTTTTCCTGTACCGTTATTCCCGATAAAACAATTTATCTTTGAAGAAAATTCCAATTCAAGATTTGAGAAATTTTTAAAGTTAACTAATGAGATGTTATTAATTTTCAGCATTGGATATTTTAAATCGTTTGAATGCAAATGTACATAAATTTTCAAAAATCTACATTTAATCAGATGAAAATAATCTGATATTGGAATGTTTAACCTTTAAATTGCTTCTAAATTTTGCTGTATGAATGCGACAGTAAACTCATTTGAACATCCTGCAAATTATCTTCGATAATTTAATGGGCTTTGTACTGAAATGAACTTTTTTGAGTATTTTTTTTGTTAGGAGTTTGACTATTCGGTTTGGAGTGTGTTGTTTGGTTTATATTATTTACTTTTCTTTTTATGCCGCTTAAAAAGAAAAGTAACAAAAGAAAAAGCTCGTCGCTGTCTGAATTTTTTCTGAAAATTTATCAAACCGCAGCCACAGCAAAAATAATACACGGCTTTCCCGCTGCCCAACGGAATTTTTGCTATAGGACTTACCCTGCTTGATGATTTTTGTACGAAAAAATTCAGAAGGCGACAGTAACTCGTTGAACATTCGGCAAATTATCGAAGATAATTTAGGGGGCTTAGTTCTAAAAGGAACTTTTTTATATTTAAAGTAGTTCTTTCGGAGTTTTTCTTTTCGGTTTGGAGGAGGTTGTTTGGTTTGTAGTAATTTAATTATATCTTTTCCCTTTCGCCTTGTCAATCCGAAATCGGAAGAAAGAAATAGCTTTAAATAAGGTTAATAATATTTTCCTAATTTATTAAAAGAAAAAAGCCTCTACGTGAGGCTTTCTGATTTTTGTGACTGATCGGAGACTCGAACTCCGGACCCCCTGCTTAAAAGGCAGGTGCTCTACCTGCTGAGCTAATCAGTCGTTCTTTAATTTCGGACGGCAAAGATATAGACTTTAAATTTAATTTCCCAAATTTTTTTAAAAAAAAAGCAAAAAATTTTTTCAAAACATTGATATAGAGGAATTTTAATAATGATAAAAATTTTTAAGGCAACCAAATATTTTATAATTTCGTCTCGATGATAAGAAAATTTTGTTTAATTTTGAAAATATTTATTTTATTTGCATATAAATCTTTTTTAAAAAATAAATTATGAAAAAACTTGTACTGGTAGGTTTATTGATTTACTTATTTAGTGGCATTTCTATTTACGCACAGCAAAGTTTTGGAGGGACTCCGCTAAGTTTTACTCACAAAAATTTAACTCAAGATGTTGATAGAATAATAGTGCCACAACCTGACATGAGTTTAATTGCTCAAGAAGATCAAGCAAGAGAGAAAAACGGCGAATTATTCAGAATAGGGGTTGTTATTGATGTTGACATAAATATGAATAACAGCGGAACCTGGGATATTCTGGAGGACGGTACAAAAATATGGAGGCTGCGTATTTCGTGTAAGGATGCTCAGGCTCTAACGATCTTGTACAGTCATTTTTATCTTCCAGAAGGTTCGCAATTGTTTTTATACAACGAAAATCGCAGGCAAGTTTTAGGTTCTTTTGACAATCGAAATAATCCAATAAGAGGAACTGAATATTCTACACAAATGGTTCAGGGCGAAACAACATGGTTGGAGTATATTCAGTATCCACATGTTACCGAACAAGCTATTTTAAATATTTCCGGAATTGTTTACAATTATAGAAATGTTGATAGTTTTGTAGGATATTACAGAGATGATAAACCAACCGGATTTGGACAATCAGGTTCTTGTAACGTTAATATAAATTGCCCCGAAGGAGCAAACTGGCAAACCGAAAAAAGAGGTGTTGCCGAGATTTATGTTATTGACGGATGGAGTGCTGGCTTTTGTACGGGGACTTTAGTTAATAATACTGCACAAGACGGAAAACCTTATTTTTTAACTGCCGATCATTGTGGAGGTACTGTTTCTGCAGCAAACTTAAATCAATGGCAGTTTTACTTTCATTTTGAGGCTTCTGGTTGTTCCAATCCTGGATCAGCTCCATCATACCAAACAATTACGGGAGCAACTTTCAGATCAAGAGGCCCACAAACCGGAGGATCAGATTTCTTGTTGATTGAATTAAATACAACAGCAGCAAACATTGCATCAATTAATGGATATTACAACGGTTGGGACAGAAGTACTTCAGCTAGCCCTTCGGGAGTGGGAATTCATCACCCAAGCGGTGATATCAAAAAAGTATCTACATATACTTCTCCATTAACAACTGTAACTTGGTCAGGAGGTATGGCAAATGCACACTGGAAAGCAGATTGGGTTCAGACTGTAACGAACTGGGGTATCACAGAAGGAGGATCATCTGGGTCACCTCTTTTCAATGGTGTAAATAAACTTGTTGTTGGAACACTAACCGGTGGTTCTTCGGCTTGCGGTGTACCTGCTTCGCAAGCGAATGATTATTACGGTAAATTTAGTATTCATTGGGAATCTAATGGAACAACTGATGATAGAAGATTAAGACCATGGCTGGATCCGCAAGGAACAAATCCTACAACGCTTCCTGGTTATGATCCTAATGCTACTGCAGGATATCCTCCGGTAGCGGATTTTGTTGGTAATCCCACTACCGTAACTGCAGGAGGTACTGTTAGCTTCACAGATCTATCAACAAATAATCCAACATCCTGGTCATGGTCGTTTCCTGGTGGAACTCCCAATAGCAGTACTCAACAAAATCCAACAATAACATACAATACTCCTGGTACTTATTCTGTAACTTTAACGGCAACCAATGCTCACGGAAATGACCAAGAGGTAAAAAATAATTACATAACTGTAGTTTCTGCAGGTTCTCTTGTTGCTGATTTTGTTGGTAATCCTACCACCATAAATCCCGGTGAAACAGTATCATTTACAGACCAGTCTGTAGGAAATCCCACTTCGTGGAGTTGGACGTTCCAAGGAGGTACACCTGCAACAAGTACACAACAAAATCCTACCGTTACATATCCAAATCCGGGTGTTTATTCTGTTACATTAACCATAAGTGACGGAACAAACAATAATACAAAAATCAGATCTAACTATATTACTGTAACAGGTGGCGGCGGAGGGGACCTTGTTGCCAATTTTGTTGCGTCATCTTATAATATAATTGCTGGTCAGTGTATTAATTTCACTGATTTATCAACTGGAAATCCTACTTCATGGGCATGGAGTTTTCCTGGGGCAACTCCGCTGAGTTCTACAAATCAAAATCCAAGCAATATTTGTTATAATACTCCGGGAATGTACGATGTAGTTTTGCAGGTTCAAAATGCTATTACACAAAATACTTACATTTGTTCGCAATGTATAACTGTAATTCCCGACCCGAATGCTCCTGTTGCTGATTTTGTTGCCGATAGAACAGTTGTTCCTGTTGGTGGTGTCGTTCGATTTACAAATACTTCACAAAACGGACCTTTCAACCAATGGGCATGGACTTTTGAAGGAGGCACACCCGGAACATATAATGATTCCGTTCCTCCACCAATTGCTTATATGACTGTTGGCACCTATGATGTAGAATTGCGTTGTCGTAAAACAAACGGAGTTCAGGATGTAGAATTAAAACAAAATTATATTAAAGTTGTTCCAAGAGCAACAACACCTCCAACTGCTAATTTTGCTGCGAATTATACTGTTATTGCTCCGGGAGAATCAGTAAATTTTATAGATTTAAGTACAGGCACTCCTTACACCTGGCAATGGCAGTTCCAGGGAGGAAATCCAAGTTCGAGCACTCAGGTAAATCCGATGGGTATTGTTTATAACACTGCCGGTCAGTATTCTGTAACTTTAAGAGTTACTAATGAATTTGGTGAAGATGTAATGACAAAAGAGGCTTATATCATCGTAAGTGCAACAGATCCATGTACTGAGGCTCCACAAGTTGCATTTACAGCTAATACCAGACTTATCCCTGCAGGCGAATCTGTTAGATTCCAGGATTTGTCAACAGGATTTCCTACATATCACACATGGTCATTCCCGGGAGGTACTCCATCATTTAGTCATGAAGGGACACCAACCGAACCAATTTATTATAATACTGCCGGAATTTACAATGTTGGTTTAACCGTTAACAACTCCTGTGGTGCAACAACGCTCACCAAACCAAGGTATATCTATGTATTTAGTGGTCCTGTTCAGTCATATTGTGATACAATCACAACAATATCACCAAACGAAGTTATTGAGCCTCGCGTTCCACCATCAACATGGGGATTTATTGCAGGTCAAAACGGAGACAGAATAACTGCTTATGCTAATTATTTCCATGATTATACCTTCAGTGAAATTCGCAGAATTATTGTTCCTATTAAATATGCAGTGTATGGATCTTATACTTCTTATGTGAGATTTACTGTTTGGGATGGAAATACCCCAACTCCTCAAAATGTCCTTGGAGAAAAGAAAGTTTACATCAGAGATTTAGTTGCTAATCAGAACAATGTTATCACATTCGATTCTCCAATCAGTATCAATGGACCGTTCTATATTGGTTATACTTTGAATTATCCTGATGCTGATAATGACGGATTCAGTGATGATAGATTTGTCGTTGGTATTGCTGCTCCAAGAGGTACTGATCCTGCAAATAATACTTTGTATCTGAGAAAATCAAATCAGTGGTACACTTGCACAGAATTCTATGGTTACAGCTCTTCATTGCCGATTAAGCCTATTACCTGTCTGGTTGATATCGAAGACTTTATTGCTGAATATAGCATAACTCTTTATCCTAATCCGGCTAAGGATAGAATAAATATCAATATCGCTGACGAAAATATTATCAACCCGAATATCTTTGTTTACGATGCTCTGGGCAGAAAATTGGATGTTAACTTTGACAAAAATTCAATGTATGAATATTCTGCTGATGTTAGCAGCTTGCCCGAAGGAATCTACTTTGTGAAACTCTATACCGACAATATGGTTATTAACAAAAAAATGTTACTCGTAAAATAGTAATTTTTAAGTGATATTTTAAAACCTCTGATTATCTTTGCATGGTCAGAGGTTTTTTTATGATGAGATTTGATTATATATTGATTTTTTTATTTTTTGTATTCATAATTTCCTGTAAAAATCAAAACTACAAGGAAACAGACTCAAAAATTATTGCGAATAAATATGCTTCCGGTTTTGAAATTAATGAAATCGAAAACGGATATATCATAAAAATTAAAGACTTTAACAAAAACAACGATTCTACTATACAAAGCTTTCTTTTAACAAAGGTTCAGAAAGAAAAAGAAGATAACAATTTTATTAATATACCGGTCAGAAAAATTGTTTGCCTTTCTACAACACATTGTGCATTTATTTCAACACTCGGAGAAGAAAACACTATTAAAGGAATTGGCGGAACTAATTATGTTTATGATTTTAAATTGCGAAGTTTGATAAATCGTAAAGAAATCCAGGAAGTAGGCTATGATAATCAGCTTAACCTCGAAAAAATATTATCAATAAATCCTGATGTGGTTTTTGCTTTTGGTATTGACAATGCAGGAATATCTTCGTTTCAAAAACTTATTGATGTTGGCATTCCTGTAGTTTTTGTTGGAGATTTTAAAGAAAAATATCCTCTTGGCCGTACCGAATGGATAAAACTATTCGGATGCTTTTTTAATAAATACGAAACGGCAGTACATTATTTTGACAGTGTGGAAAATAACTATAATAATAAAATTAATTCAATAAAATCGACAACTCAAAAACCCAGAGTTTTGGTTGGGCTATCATGGCAAGGAACATGGTGGGTGCCAGGCGGAGATTCGTTTTTTGCAAAATTTATTAAAGATGCCGGCGGAGATTATATCTTTTCAGACAATAGCTTGAATGAAAGTATTCCAAAAACTATTGAAGAAATATTTTCTCAGGCAAAAGACGTTGATATATGGTTGAATCCGGGCTCGTATAATAGCAAGCGTTCGATGCTGGATGCAGATAAAAGAATTCAAGAATTTTCGGCATTTAATAATTCTGAAATTTTTAACAACAACAAGAGAGTAAATAATTTTGGCGGTAATGATTTCTGGGAATCGGGAGTAGTTCAACCCGATAAAGTGTTAAATGATTTAATTATCATCTTTTCCCAAAAGGATAATATTGAAGATGATTTATATTATTACAAACGTCTGGAGTAAATAATGAAAAATAAAAATTTTAAAACATATTTGAGCTTTTTCATTCTTTCAATAATC
This sequence comes from uncultured Bacteroidales bacterium, assembly GCA_937982115.1. Lineage (GTDB taxonomy): Bacteria > Bacteroidota > Bacteroidia > Bacteroidales > ML635J-15 > Bact-19. Next base: position 10,758 of record CALJNE010000064.1, read on the forward strand.
CTTGTTGTTGTTTTTTTATGGGATTTAAGTACCGGTAATGCAAAAGTTCCCTTTAATGAATTGTTGAAATTTATTTTGCCCTGGGAAAAATCTTCTGATGAATACTATTTATTGATTAGGGAATTTAGGTTTTCGAGGGTAGCTATGGCATTTATTGCCGGAACTGCTCTTTCGGTTTCGGGATTACTAATGCAAACGATTTTCCGAAATCCTCTTGCAGGCCCTTATGTTCTTGGAATCAGCAGCGGAGCAGGACTTGGCGTTGCTCTGGTGGTTCTTGGTACCGGATTTTTATCGTTTTCGTTAAGCAGCATTACAATAATCTTTTCCGCAATCATCGGGTCTGCGGCAGTATTACTTATTATTCTTGCCATCTCGATGCGAATGAGAGATACTGTAAGTATTTTAATTATAGGTATTCTTTTGTCGGGAGTGATTGGTTCCATAATTAGTATTTTACAATATTATGCAGCCGATATCAACGTAAAATCTTATGTTATCTGGACAATGGGTTCGCTGAGTTCTGTTTCCTTTAGGGATATAAAATTGATTTTTCCGATTATTTTGTTCTTTAGTTTTGCAGCATTCATTTTATCTAAAAAGTTAAATCTCCTTCTTCCCGGCGAAAGTTTTGCAATAACTATGGGAGTTAACTTAAAATTGATAAGAATATTTACTTTTATTATTGTAAGCATTTTAACAGGTGTAGTTACGGCTTTTTGCGGACCACTCGGATTTATCGGAATTGCAGTTCCTCATATTGCAAGATGGTTGTTTAATTCGTCAAACCATTTTGTGATTATTCCCGCGAGCTTTATCGTTGGCGGAATTGTGATGCTTTTCAGTGATATTCTTACTCATGTTTTTGTTTCTCAAGGTATTATCCCCGTAAATGCAATTACAGCTATTATTGGTGCTCCTGTTGTTGTTTGGATTGTAGTTAAAAATAAAAGAGTAATTGTATGATGCGGGATACGGGTTTAAATATTCACGATTTATCAGTAGGATATAAATATCCAATACTGGAAAAGATCAATCTAAGTTTACTCCCGGGAAATATTGTGTGTTTAATTGGTGAAAACGGGTCGGGTAAAACAACATTTTTAAATACTCTCGCGGGATTACTAAAGCCCAAAAAAGGTAAAATTCGACTTGGAGAAAAAAATGTAACTGATTTAAGCGTTTCACATCGAAGTAAACTAATAAGTTATGTCCCTTCAAAAACAGATGCTTTTGTTCAATTATCTGTTTATGATATTGTTTCAATGGGCAGAAGTCCTTACACAAATATATTCGACCTCAAGTCAGCGGAAGATAAAGAATTAATTGATAAAGCTCTTGAAAATTTTAATTTAAAAACTCTTTCCGATAAAAAACTTTTTGAAATAAGCGATGGAGAACGACAGAGATGTATGATTGCCAGAGCTTTCGTGCAACAAACTCCGGTTATATTGCTGGACGAACCGGCTGCTTTTCTTGATTATCATAACCGAAAAAAACTTATAGAAGATTTATTGAAGTTGACAGAAGTTGACAAAAAAATGATAATTTTTTCAAGTCATGATATAGATTTAGTGTCGAAGAAACTTCAATTATTCTGGGTTTGCGATAAAGAGACAGGAACAATATTCGAATTTGACCTGTCCAAAGAAGGAGAAAACAAAACTATTTTAGAAATTATTGGGAATTGAAGTGATAACTTTGTTCTGGATATTACTATTTTCAGCAGAAATTTTAATATTTAACCGCAGAGAACGCTAAGTGTTACGCGGAGTTACGCAAAGTCAAAATGAAAAAAGACTAGGCGATGGAAAATAAATCTTTGTGCCTTTTGCGGTTATTTTCTTTGCGAAACTTTGCGGTTTAATTTTTTACGAGAAATTATAAAAACTTAAATTACGAATTGGGAATTGCTAAAAACTAAGCCGTTAAAAACGAAAAAAAATTATTGTAAAACATTTTATTGAAAGGAGACAATAAATTACTATATATTCTTGCAATAAAACAGAACTGAAAACGTTTTAGTGTTTGGATTTTAAAATTAAAAATTTTTTGTTGAAAATATATCTTTTTAATGTATCTTTGCAGTTTGAAAAAATGAGTAAAAGAAGATTATACATATTACCGTTGGTTTTTGCTGTAATTTTTTCGTGCAGCGATTATCAAAAGCTTTTGAAAAGCAATGATAACGAGTTGAAATATGCTCGTGCAGTTGAATATTTCGAGAAAAAAGATTTTTATAAAGCTCAAACTTTACTCGAAGATTTAAGAGGAATTTTTCGCGGTACGGATAAAGCCGAGATGGTTAGTTATTATTATGCTTATACCACTTATGAAATGGGCGAATTATCACTAGCTGCATATTTATTTAAAAATCATGCGATGACCTTCCCGTCAAGTCCCAAAAAGGAAGAAGTGGAATTCATGGCTGCATATTGCTATTATTTGATTTCACCCGAACCTTCTCTCGATCAAACATACACAAAATCGGCAATTACCGAACTTCAAAATTTTATTGAGAAATATCCTAATTCGGAAAAAAGAGCGGAAGCAGAAGAATTATTAAGTAAATTGCAATTTAAACTCGAAACAAAAGCTTACAATAACGCGATGTTGTATTTCAGGATAATGGACTATAAAGCAGCAATTATCGCTTTAAAAAATGTGCTTGCTGATTTTCCTGATACAAAATATCGTGAAGATATAATGTTTACAATCATCAGGGCATCATATCTCCTGGCAGAAAATAGTGTTTACAGTAAACAGATTGAAAGATACAAAGCCACAATAAACGAATATCTTAATTTTGTGGATAAGTTTCCTGATTCAAAAAGAATAAAAGAGGCTGAGAAAATTTATACTAACTCACTTAAAATTTTAGAAAGTAAAAATGGACTATAAAAAAACAGAAGCACCTGTAACAACAGTAACACGCAACATTGTTGCATTGGGTGAAAAAACCGGAAATATCTACGAGGCTGTGATGATTTGTGCCAAAATGGCCGATAAAATTAATCAAGAATTAAGAGAAGAACTCTACAAAAAACTTGAAGAGTTTTCTTCTTATACCGACAATCTGGAAGAAATTCATGAAAATCGTGAGCAAATTGATGTTTCAAAGTATTATGAAAAACTTCCAAAACCAACTCTAATTGCAGTTGAAGAATTTATTAATGACAGAATTTATTACAAAACTGTCGAAGATGAAGCGACAGAAAGAATAGACTCTTTTGATGCCGATTAAACATTATGTGAATGTTAAAAGGAAAAAATTTTTTATTAGGGATAACAGGTAGTATTGCAGCTTATAAGGCTGCAATACTTGTTAGATTACTCGTTAAAGAAGGAGCAAACGTCAAGGTGATAATGACGCCTAAAGCTAAGGAATTTATCACTCCCTTGACGATGGCTACACTTTCGAAAAATCCGATTCTTGTTGATTTTTATAATCCCGAAAACGGAGATTGGAATTCTCACGTTGACCTCGGAATTTGGGCAGATGCTTATATTATTGCTCCGGCCTCTGCAAATACTCTCGGGAAAATGGCAAACGCCGTTGCAGATAATTTGCTCGTTACAACTTATTTATCTGCAAGATGTCCTGTTTTTATTGCTCCAGCTATGGATATGGATATGTATGCTCATCCTGCCAATTTAAAAAATATTGAAATTCTGAAATCCTTCGGTAATATTTTTATCGAACCGGCAGAAGGTGAGCTTGCCAGCGGCTTAGTTGGTAAAGGCAGAATGGAAGAACCGGAAAATATTGTTAATTTTATTAAAAATTACTTCTCAAAAAAAAAATCTCTTGAGGGAAAAATAATACTCGTAACTGCAGGACCAACATACGAAAAGATTGATACAGTAAGATTTATCGGCAATTATTCTTCCGGGAAGATGGGCTATGCTATTGCAAACGAAGCAGCATCTCGTGGGGCCGAAGTAATTTTAATATCAGGACCATCGAATGAGAAAATCCCGAGTTCGCCAAATATTAAACTCTACAAAGTAGAATCTGCCGGAGAAATGTATGATACAGTTATGAGGTGTTATACTGAATGTAATGTTGCAATTTTTGCTGCTGCTGTTGCAGATTTCACTCCCGAAATAACCAGCTCCGAAAAAATCAAAAGGAAATCCGATTCCATCGAAATAAAACTTGTTCCTACTCGTGATATTGCTTTTGAAGCCGGCAAATTAAAACGTTCCGACCAGATAAATATCGGATTTGCACTCGAAAGCGAAAACGAAATTTTTAATGCTCAGGAAAAATTGAAAAATAAAAATTTTGATTTCATCGTTTTAAATTCATTGAAAGATTCGGGAGCCGGATTTAATACAGAGACCAATAAAATTACTATTTTTGACAATAAACAACAAAAAACAGAGTTTAATTTAAAGTCAAAAACTTTGGTAGCAAAAGATATTATTGATAAATTAGAGGAAATTTTAAAAGAACTCGCAAAATGAAAATAAATATTATAATTATACTATTGCTGATAATTTCTCCGTTCGTAAGCATAGCTCAGGAACTTGATTGCAGAATACAAATAAACCATTCCAAACTTCAGGGAACTACTTACGAAAAGTTGTTCCAAACAATGAATCAGGAATTGTACAAGTTTGTAAATAATACTAACTGGACGAAAAATGTATTTGCAAAAGAAGAACGGATAGAGTGCAATATAATGATTACAATTGACGAGCAAGTGTCTTCAGATGAATTTAAAGGTAAAATACAGGTTTCAAGTTCCAGACCGGTTTATGGGACATCATACAACTCACCGATATTAAATTTACAGGATAATTATTTTCAATTCAAATATGTTGAGTTTGAACCACTGGAGTTTAATCCCAACATGCATTCAAGTAATCTGGTTTCGGTGATTGCCTATTATGTTTATATTATAATAGGATTGGATTATGATAGTTTTGGTCCAAATGCGGGAACCCCGTATTTTCAAATTGCAGAAAAAATTGTCCAGAATGCCCAATCGGCCGTGGAGCCTGGTTGGAAGGCTTATGAAAACTTAAGAAATCGTTACTGGCTTGTCGAAAATCTCTTAAATGATCAGTACAGTGGAGTGCGAGAATTTATGTACAAGTATCATCGTCAGGGAATGGATCGTCTGGGAGATAAACCTGCAGATGCCCGTCAGTCAATCGAACAGGCTATTGATGAATTGAAAAATGTTCACAGACGTAAGCCCGAATCTTATATAATGACTTTGATTACAAGTGCAAAAGGAGACGAAATTGTAAATATCTTCACCGAAGGCTCGCCCGACCAAAAAGCCAGAGTCGTTAACGTTATGAAAGAACTGGATCCTGCTAATTCAAGTAAATACGATAGAATAATGCGTGAATCATCTTCATTCTGATATGTTGAAGTCTTTATTCATAAAAAATTATATTTTAATTGAAGAACTAAAAATTGATTTTAGCAAAGGTTTTAATATAATTACCGGTGAAACCGGAGCCGGGAAATCAATAATTATTGATGCAATTGCTCTGTTACTTGGCAAAAGAGCAGAAACTGATGTCCTTTACGATAATCAAAAGAAATGTATCATAGAGGCTGAAATTTTTACTGATGATCAAGAAATTTTTCAAGTATTAGCAGATAATGATATTGATAAAGACAATAATATCATATTAAGAAGAGAAATTCTTCCTCAATCCAAGTCAAGATCTTATGTAAATGATACTCCCGTTAAACTGTCAACATTAAAGGAAATAGGAGAGAAGTTAATAGATTTGCACTCTCAGCACGAAAATCTCTCTCTATCATTATATAATTACCGACTTAAAATTATTGATATTGCTGCCGGCACTATTTCTTTACAATCAGAATATCAAAGCAAGTTTAATAAATTCAAAGAAAACAAAAAATTATTTCAAGAACTTGAAAATAGTCTTGTCGAAAAGCTTAAGGATATAGATTATTATAAATTTCAATACGAGCAGATATCTAATGCAAAACTAAATGACGATGCAGAACTCGAAGAGTTGGAGCACAAAGCTTTAATGCTCGAGAATGCCGAAGAAATTAAAGAAAGTTTACTTAAATCTGCCGACTTGATTTATGATGGAGAAATTTCTGCTTTATCATTACTCAAAGAGGTAAAAATTTTGTTCGGCAAATTATCTGGCAAATATCCCAAAGCTGATGAACTCAACGAACGAATTGATTCTGTTATTCATGAGTTAAAAGATATTTCTTCTATAATTTCAGTTGATGCAGAAAGCTCCGAAATAAATCCCGAATTGCTTGAGAATACAAATGCAAGAATAGATTTAATAAACAGTTTATTGATGAAACACAGGGTTTCTTCAATAAAAGAATTGAAACAAAAGGCAGAGGATTTTTTGTCATATATTACCGGTACAGAAGATATTGAAAATCAGATAAAAACTTTACAAGTAATTATTAAGTCGGATTATTCGGAGTTAGTAAGTTTAGCAGAAGAATTGAGCAGAAAAAGGGAAGCCGTTTTCGAAAAATTTTCGGAACAAATACTTTCATCTCTGGTTTATTTGGGCATTAAAGATGCTTTGTTTAAGGTTGTTAATAACAAAAATGCCGAGCCTGAAAGCAGTGGGTTCGATAATATAGAATTTTTATTTTCAGCAAATAAATCTGTAGAGATGCAACCGCTTTCAAAGGTAGCTTCGGGTGGTGAGTTTTCTCGCTTGATGCTGGCCTTGAAATCTTATATTGTCAAAGCTTCGGGTGTGAGTTGTGTTGTTTTCGACGAAATTGATACCGGTGTTAGTGGAGAAATAGCTCTAAAAATGGGAAATATGATGAAAGAGTTAAGTTGTGATATTCAGGTATTTGCCATAACTCATTTGCCTCAAATTGCTGCCCTAGGAGATTATCATTTTAAGGTTTATAAAAAATCTGACAAAATAAAAACTTATACAGGTATTAAAGAACTCAAATTAGATGAAAGAATAAAAGAAATTGCCTCTATGATTGGTGGAGATAAAATCTCAACCCAAACTATAGAGACAGCTAAGTTATTACTTACAAAAAAGTAAAATTCAGCACTTTATTTCGTCACGGGTTTTATTAATTATTTTGCAGGTTTAATAGAAAGAATTATTTCCAATAATTCTTTTTCCCACTTATCATAAGCTTGATCAGTGGCAAAGAATAAAAGTGCCAAAATATTGGTTTCGTCCGGGATAAGAATCATAATTGAAGTTGTCATACGGTCTTTGCTGCCATCTTCGTTTACGTAATATCCATACCCGTCGAGAGCAGTATATGATATGCCATTATTTTCAAATGTGTTCATATCTTCTTTCCAGGTAATGTCTTTTAATAAAGTTTCAACAACATCAAATGCATCGTTGACTATCACTGTCATTGCATCTTCTGCATAGGGGTTTTCCGATGCCCATATCATAGTTATTAATCTTGATGTTTCACCGGAATCTTTTGGTATTAGACTTAGCAAATTGTTTTCATCAGAAATATTCCAATTTGCAGTAGGAACAGAATAGTTAATAATTGCTTTACCTTTTGAAGGAAAACGATAAGTGTTTGTAACAGATTTTTGTGCAAATGCAAAACTAATTGTAAAAACTGCAATGATGGCTATTAAAATACTCTTTTTCATAGTTGAAATTTTTAGTTAATAATTATTTTATTTTTAGTAACAGAGAGAAATCTTTTCAAATATAAGACCAAATTCTAATTAATTACATTAATTTTTATAATTTTTTCAAAATGGTTATTTTTTATCAATAAAAAGTAAATTCCTTCAGGTAAATATTTGTTTATTTCGAGATTGTTAAAATCTGAAAATACATTGAAATTTTCCAGTACCTGACCTAAAGAATTATAGATGGAAATATTATAATCTGAATTTTCTTTTGGTAAATTATTTATGAAAATTTTATTGAATTGATAATATGCAATTATTTCAAGTTCATTATCAGCAGGATTTACGGAAGTAATTTTAGAATATGAATAACTGCCGTCGAAGTCAACTTGTTTTAAACGATAATAAATTGTTTTTCCTTCGCTGTCAAAATCTGTGTGCTTATAATCAATTTTTTGATTACTGTTACCGGCTCCAGTAATAATTGCGATATCTTTAAATAAATTGGGTGTAAATGATTTTTGTAAAACAAAATAATCATTATTAAGTTCGGATTCTGTAGTCCAGAGAATTTCTATTTTAGACGGACTAATACGTTTTGCGGAAAACATTACAAGGCTAACCGGCAAAGTTTCGTCCTGATTGTTAAATGATATTGCCCAATCGGAAAAAGAAGTTATGTCACTGCGTTTAACGGTAACTGTTCCGCCCGATATAGATTGAGTTGCATTGCTGTGAGTTCCGTCCGGAATGAACCAACTGCCACCGTTTCGTTTTATTATTGCATAAGCAAACGGATTAGTACTTGCACCTGAATAGCCTCTGCCATAAAGCGTAATATCTGCACTAAAATTATCAATGTTTGAAGGAGTTAATGTCCAATAACCATTATTTAAGCGATTGGTGAGAAGAGTGCCGTCAATGTATAATCCAAGTAAAGAGATATCTTCTCCCGAATCTGCTGTAAAGTTTGCTGTTAAGGTTGGAGTTCCTGATGAATTTAAACTACTGAAATCTAATTCGAGAAGTTGAGCATTGGAGGTTGTACCAACCGGAAAATAAAAGTCGGATTGGTTGCTTACAACTCTGCTTAAATTTCCGGCTATGTATGAGTTTACAAAATTTGAGTTTCCTGTTCCTGCAACGATTGATGAATTTGAAGAATTATTGATAATAAGTGTATTTGAACCGGTAACAATAATTCCGTTATTTAATTGTAGAGTTCCGTTAATGCTGTAATTTTGCCCAAGAGTTACTGTATTTGTGGAATTGTTTTTATCAACGGTAAGATTTATAAAACTTGAGGGCAAGCCATCACCAGGCACCTGGTTAACTCCGCCTATAAAACCATAGGAAGCATTTGAAGAATAATTTCTGGTACCTGTTACGGTTACATTTCCGGTGTTAGAGGATTGTGTTATTCCATCTGCTGCTCCGTAGAATAGAGTGCCTCCATTCTCTACGATAAAGTTCCCTGTACTTCTGACTTTGTATGTTGACGCAATTGAAAATTTTCCTCCATTCTTAATAGCAAAAGTTCCCGTTACGTAAATATCCCCACTTGAATTAGCAACATTACTGCCGGTAATATCTATGTTATAATAACTACGAGCAGCAGTTCCTCTGATTGTTTGAGTTGTTATATTGTTATTCCCAAATTGTATTGTACCGCCGGTAATATTGTATGTTCCTCCCATATCAGGTTTCGTTCCTGTTCCGGTGGTAATAAATCTTCCGCCGGTCATTGTGAAGTTAGTTTCATCCTTACCAAAGGTATAATTTTTTGAATCAACTATTGCATTGTTTTCTATTGTTACAGTTCCGTTTATATCCGGTGTAGCATTTGGAATGGTTTTAGTACCTGCTCCTGTAAATCTGATATTATGATATTTTACGCCTGGTCTTAAGTGTTGGTAGTTGGATGTTCCTGCAAGAGTAATTGTACCGCCGGTAATGTTGGTTTGATTACCGGTTAGTCTCGGGAATCGGATAGTTGAGGATTCACTAACTGTAGATTCGAATATATACTCACCGCCAGACATAACTAGATCTCCAGCTCCTTGAACCTGCCTTCCCTGGGATGCAGTAGCTGCTTCGATAAGTTTACCGGAGCGAATTTCGAGTTTTCCTCCTGCTGAAATTTCCACTGTGCTTGAAGTATTTATTCTGAATTCATAATTATCATTTTCGAGTTCAATGATTAAGTTTTTAGCGGCACTTGCAGTTGGTAAAGCATTCCCGGAGTATTGATTTGAATTTCCAATGTAATGGTATGTTGCAGGATTTCCATAAGTCCTAGTGTCTGTAACTCTTATATTTCCTGTAACACCAGATGTGGTAATTCCGTCGGCATGTCCTATTTTTAGTATTCCGCCGTTAACAAGTTCAAAACTGCCGTTACCATCAACAATTTGTGTTGAGAGATTCATACAGGAACCGTTTTCTACCCATAAGTTATTATTAACTGTTATGCCGTCGTTTAATTTCAATTCCGAATTTGTGTTATTAATTTTAATATAATCAAAAGTAGTATGTCCTGTTAATGTTTTTATTCCGGAAGTAGAATTAAACTCTACCATTCTTCCGTTAGGATTGAATGTGCCGGTACGGGTCCAGCTGCCACCAACAAATAAATCAGATCCTGATGTATTGGAAAGACTTAATGTTCCATTTAAAACTATATCTCCGCCAACAATTAAGTCGTAGGTATGTCCATCGTCAAAAATTACTTCAGATCCGGAATCTATTATCAAATTTCCACCTAAACTCAAGTTGTTATTAAAAGCATTTATGTTTAAATTAAGTGTAGTATTATTTGAAACCTGCACATTCCATGGATTATTCCATTCTGTAACACGAATATAAGTGCCTCCTTGAGAATATTTTAATGTACTTCCTTCTCTGAATTCCGGAGCATTATATATACTGCCGGCCTTTAAATCTAAAATTCCATTAACTTTTGCAGTAGCATAATTTATTGTAACATCAAGACCTTCAACAGTAATATTGTTTAATTCTGTTTCGGAACTGCCTTCGATAATAGAAGTTCCATTCAAAACAATTGTGCTTTGAGTTCCTGTGAATGTACCGTTATTTTTAAAATATCCGTTTGGCCCGATTGTAATTGTTCTTGTTCCGTTTACAATTAAAGTTCCTCCGCTTTCGATTGTTATTGAATTTACAGCAACATCAGAATTAATTGTTACAGTATGTCCGTTTTTTATAAAAACATGTTCACCTAAAACAGGAACATTGTTATCCCAGGTAGAATTTTCTTCCCAATTGCCTGTTTGAACAGAATTTTTTCCGAAACGCAAAACACCGTTTATGTTATTAGTTCCATCCCATTCTCCGCCATTGTATCCACCATAATAGTAAGAGCTGTTTCCATATTTGAATCTTGAAGCATAATAATAGGTACCGGGCGAAAGACTTGCATTTTTTGCGTTGTGGACATATTCATGATTATTACCGGTTTTGGAACTAAAACTTGCCGGTTTCCAGGCACTTTCGTTCCATGTTGAAGGGTCGGTGTTTGTTGTGCTGTATCCAATCCATGCAGATACATTACCTGATGGTGATGTTTGTGTAGTAATCCCATTTATATAAACCTGAGCATAAATAATAAAGTCATCTCCCGGCATCATAGTTCCTTCTGCAGGGAACTGCAGATTTACCCATTCAATAGCCCTTGGAGTATATGAATAATTTGATCCTCCGTTGTTATTGAGGTTTATTGTGAAAAAGTCAGCATTTCCATGAGAAATACTCAATCCACTGCCGGATGTGAAAACATAATATTGAACTTGCTGGTCTTTAACATTTGCAGATCCGGGAATTTGAGCCGAATAAGATGTTCCACTGCCGGTCATGGCTACAATCGTAGAATTAGACCAGTTGTCGGTTGTATATCTTAAATAAACTCCCTGACCGAGGCTTAAACTTGTACTGAGAGTAGCAGTAATTGTAACGTTTTCGGAAGGAATAACAGCCTCCGGATTTTGAGAAACACTCGAAACAGTAGCAATAGTTCCTTGTACTCTGAAAACAACAAATGCCGGATTTGCGGGAGGATTTCCTCCACCTCTTGTTTTAAAAACATAATTATCTGATGTACTGCTGACATTAATGTAATATGCTTTTGTAGCACAATTCTGACAAATATTAGACGAACCTTCAACAGGAACGCCAATACTTACTTGATAATCGTCCGTAGTACTCGAAGGACCCCACTGGTTCCAGTTACCGTCCCAGCAGGTTACCAGTCTAAAATATTGATTGCCTGTGCCATTCGCTGTAGAAATCCATATTCTTGAACCACCGACACCATCACTCCAGCAATTTGTTGTACTCCAATCATTTGTCCCAAAACCTGAACCTATGGTGCCGTTTTGAGCATTGAGAAAGTTTAAAAATAAAACTGATAATATTATTATTACTAATCTTTTCATAAAAAAATTTTTGAAATCTCTTAATTTTTCAAATTTACAAAAAAATGTTTATCCTTTTACACTATACTTTTAACAAATTATTTGCGGAATTGTTGTATGAATCCTATTTCAAGAATTTATTTTTCACTTTTAACACTATCGCAATAATCAAAAAGATAAGAAATGTGTAAACCGAAAATTTTGCAATATAGTCTCCGTATTTTGTGTAGAATGTAATTGTGGAGTTTTTGTTAATTTGTCCGTTTAGGATTTCTGCTTTCCACCAGCTTGTTTCTGAGATGATTTGTCCTTTTTGGTCAATAAGACAACTAATGCCGGTGTTTGCACATCGTGCAATGCTTCTTCGATTTTCGATAGCTCGAAGTCTTGCAAAATTTTTATGTTGTTTATATCCGTAGGTGTTGCCCCACCAGCCGTCATTTGTGATAATGAACAAAAGTTCAGCCCCGTTTTTGACAAAATTACTTATAAATTCTCCGAACACTGATTCATAACAAATAGCAGTTGAAGTGTAAATATTTTTAAAAGAATGGTTAAAAACACGCTGCACACTGTCGGCACTGTGAGTGCCGCTTATACCTCCGAGATTAAATATCAGTTTATTCAAAAATCTGAATGTTTTGTGATAAGGCACTGTTTCTGCTCCAGGTACAAGTTTTATCTTATGGTAAACTCTTATTTCTGAATTTTGACCAAACATTAAGGCAGAATTATAAAGATTGTAAAATTTATTGCTTCCATGTATTTGAAATGAGCTGCTACTTGCTTCTGTGGCATCGCTGAAAATTTCAAGCAAGACTGCTCCGGTAACAATTTCGGAAGATAGATATTCGGAGAAAATATCTCTTAATTCTCTAATATTAATGTCATCATTTAATTTATCAATCTGTACTCCGGAGTGAATAAAAGTTTCGGGTAGCAAAATGTAATCCGGATTATTTATTTCATTTGTAATAATGAGTTTTTTGATATTCAGAATTTGCTCGGAAACCGATGAGCTGAATTTTTCTTTGTATGGGTCAATATTGGGCTGAATTATGGTTATTTTTACCGGAGCAGAGGTTTCCTTATAGGTGTAAAATTTATATAAAGAAATTATTATCGGAATTATTATGATTAAACCTGTTATTAAATAATTTCTGTTTTTTGAAGATGGATTAGGAGAGGAGATAGCATTGAAAATCAGATAATTGACCGATAATATCCATAAACTTCCGCCAAATGCTCCGGTGGTATCGTACCATTGAACTAATTTTATATTGTCGGCAAAAGCATTTCCTAAGGACATCCATGGCCATGAGAGTTGGGAGTGAGATAGAAAATATTCAATTGAAATCCAAATACTTATGAATACTAGTCCTCCAATAGTTTTTCCGAATTTTTGTCTTGATATAAATATGAAAGGCAATGCAAAAGACATAATCAGAGCCGAAATTAATATTGCTGCAATTCCTCCAGCTATTGTGGAGTTTATAATCCAGTAAACAGAAATTATGTTCCAGATTAAGAACGCCAAAAATCCATACAAATAAAATTTAAGTTTTGCCTTTTTGTCGGAAGATTTTATGAGGTCTTCCATTATTAACAGAACAGGCACAAAAGCTATATGTATTAAAAGCGATAATCCTGCTTGTAACCAGCTTAATCCTGCCAGAAGTCCAGAGATAATTGATAATAAAAGATATTTACGTTTTTTAAGCATTACTTTTTATTCACAATATAAACACCAATCATAATAATAATTGTTGCCAGAATCTGATAAAGGTTCAATTTTTCTCCGTCGAGAATGCCCCAAAATATTGCAAAAACAGGAATTATGTATGTAACTGATGAGGCGAACATTGGTCCAGACCTTGTAATTAGCTGGTTTGCAATCGAAACCGCTACTGCAGATCCCATTAGTCCAAGAATTATTATACAGAGGGTATGAAAAATTGTGTCTGGAGAAAATTTAATGGAACTTAAATCTGTATTAAAAAAAATTACTAAACTTGTTGGTCCAATAAACAAAAATGCTAAAGAAGCAATTTCTAATCCGTTGAGATTTTTAAGAAATATACTCACCTGGTTTATATTTATTGAATAAAGTATTGTTGCAGCCACTATATAAAGTGCAAAAAAATTCATTGTACCAAATCTGAACGGATTTTTTGATGTTATAAGCAGTGCAGCACCTGCAAGTCCTATTATTACCCCCAGCACCTGCATAAAAGAGGTTTTCTTTTTAAAGAATAATATTCCAATAATCAGGACAAAAACCGGCACTAAAGAATTTAAAACTCCAGCAACGTTACTGTCAACTCCGGTTTGTCCGAGCGGAAATAATATTGATGGAATTAAATTTCCAATGTATGCTACCACAAGAATTGGAATAAGGTTTTTACGGGTTAATTTTTTGAGGTTTTTTATCGTAAACGGCAGCAAGAAAACAAATGCACTCATCATTCTTATGCTCGAAACCTGCCAGTACGAATATGATTTAAGTCCTTGCTTCATCAAGATATAAGAACCGCCCCAAATCAATGAAAGCAGAAACAATAACATCCAGGATTTTAAATCTTTTTTTTCCATTAAAAAGTGGTATAAAAATTGTTTTTTGTCAAAACTAATAAAAAAATTTTTTGTTTATAAGAATACTTAAAAATTGAAATAAATGAAAAAGTATATTATCCTGATTATTATTTTGTGTTTAAGCATTTGCGAAGCATTTTCACAGCAAAAAAAACTACCGTGGTATTACAGGGAAAGCATAAATGTTGACAGCCTTGTTAAGTACAATCCCTATGCATTGTTTTTGCTTCCGGAAGCAACTGTTTATCCGAAATCTAAAAGGGAATTAAGACATCGTGATAAAATGGTGAATAATTTTTTGAAAGTTTATCCGTACGCTATTGAAATTTCTCAGCTTTATCGTCAGATTGAGGATTCGCTTGCCAAGTTTAAAAATGATAAGGATAGAAAAAAATACCTCAAGGTTCGTGAGAAACAGATAATGGCACATTATAAACCGCAACTGTCGAAGTTTACTTTATCGCAAGGTGTTATGCTGGTAAAACTTCTCGATAGAGAAAGCGGCAGTACTGCTTACGAAATGGTAGAAGAAATGAAAGGCTCGGTCAGGGCATTCTTCTGGCAGAATTTTGCTCTATTGTACGGCAATAATCTTAAACGGGAATACGATGCTACAGGGAAAGATAAAGAATTGGAATATTTGGTGCTTAGGTATAAATCGGGGAGTTTGTAGTTAGTTAGTTAGTTAGTCAGTCAGTTAGTTAGATAGTCAGTTAGTTAGTTAGTTGGTGTGTGTGTGATTGTGATTTTTTTTGAGAGTGGAGATGAAATTTAGTGAAATAAAGATTTCTAAAAATTGTCTTCAATTATCATTGTAAGAACATCGGTAATGTTTCGACCAATAGCTCTGATTTGTTTAGGGACAATGCTTTCTGTACTCATTCCGGGGATGGAATTTACTTCGAGAAAGTATGGGATGCCGTCTCTAATAATAAAATCAATACGTACAATTCCTTTGCAACCAATAAAATCATAAATAAATGAAGCATAGGATTGTACTGCACGGGTTTCTTCGTCGGAAATACGCGCTGGAGTAATTTCTTCCGACAGGTTTGGGTCGTATTTTGCTTCGGTATCAAAGAAATCTTTTTTGGGAACAATTTCCGTTATAGGCAAAACAAATTCTTCGGATTTTGTTTTAATCACACCACAAGAAACTTCAGTGCCTTTGATAAATTCTTCGATTAAAATAATATTATCCTCTTGCATTGCAATGTTTACGGCTTCGATGAGGTCATCCTTTTTATAAACCTTCGACACTCCGAAACTACTGCCTGCATTATTTGGTTTTACAAAACATGGAAGCCCTGTGATTTCGATAATTTCTTCAATATTGAATGCTTCGGGATTATTTAAGATTACATATTTTGGAATTTTTACCTCAGTATTTGCCAGCAGTCTCTTGCAGGCTGCTTTGTGCAATGTATTAACAGAAGCAAATACTCCACTGGCTGAGTAAGGAATTTGTAGGATATCCAGCCATGCTTGTATTTTACCGTCTTCGCCAGGAGACCCATGCAACACGATGAATGCAAAATCAAATTTTATTTTTTCTCCTTTGTGCGTTACGGAAAAATCGTTCATATCAACTTTTACCAATTGTTGTGGATTAATTTCGCAAAACAGTCCTTGTCGTGAAACATCTACAAAGTAAACATTATATTTATTTCTGTCTATTGTATTAAAAACTTGTTTCCCTGAGTTTAAACTTATATTTCGTTCAGAGGTGTAACCTCCCGCCAGAACAGCAACATTTCTTTTCATTTGTTATTTATTTTATAGTTTGAACGATAAAAAAAATAATATTCACTAAAAACACATATTGTCATTACTGATGATATTGTTTTTTTTAAAAAATATGATGCATAATTACAAATTTTTTTTGAAAATTTTATCTGTTACTAAAATTTAAGCTCAAAAAAATATTAATCCATAACTCCGACAAAAATACGTAATACTTAAAGGTATTACATTATCATAAAAGGTTTTAGAACTTTTATGGTCAAACGTATTTACGTAATATATAATTTCGTTTTGTTTTAAGTTGTCAAGAATTACTTTGTTCGTTAGAGTTTAGACGGTTTGTCTGTTTTGTGGTATTTACTTTTCTTTTTGCAATCGCTAAAAAAGAAAAGTAACAAAAGAAAAAATTCGTCGCAGTCTGAATTATTTCTAAAAATTAATCAATCCACAACCACAGCAAAAATAATACACGGCGTTCCCACAGTCCACCGGAATTTTTGCTTCTGGACTTTCCCTGCTTGATGATTTTCAACCCAGATTTGAAAATAGAATTTTGAGAAATTCTATTTTCAAGTGTGCAGGCATGTGTGGAGCATCCGGCTTAATCCCGACTTAGATTTTGTTTGGATTTTACGAAAAAATTCAGAAGGCGACAGTAATCTTTATTGGACATTCTGCAAATTATCTTCGATAATTTAAAAGTATTTTAAAATGTTTTTCAAATTTCTAAAATAATTATCTAAATTAACGAACTGACTAACTGACTAACTGACTAACTGATAAACTAAATAACTGTCTAACTAAAACTTTTGCGGATTTACGGATTAATACGCCTATAATTCGTTGAGCATCCTACAAATTATCTGCGATAAATTAATTGTCTTTGTACTGAAAATAATTATTTGTTGAGTAGATTCTTTTTTAGTTTTTCTGTTCGGATTGGAGTGTGTTGTAAGTTTGTTATCTTTATTGTTTTTTTCTGATTTTTAAATTCTGTCCGATACGTAAAGATGAAGGGTCGGAAATATTATTGTTTTTTAAAATATCATCAACGCTCACACCTGGGAATTTCTTTGAAATGCTGAATGGAGTATCGCCTGATTTAACGGTATAGTATTCCCAATTAGGGTCGAGAGGCTCATCTTTTGGAGTATTTGTATTAGGATTTATTCCTATCATTTTTTGTTTTTCTTCGAATGATAAAGAATTTACTACTTTGTATTTTGACTCGAGGGCTGCCGGCACATAAACTTTCAGTACCTGTCCAACTCTAATATTGTTGCTGCTAAGTCCGTTCCATGCTTTAAGGTCAGCGGTATTTACCCCATACCATGAGGCAATTAATCCAATTGCATCTCCGGATTTTACGGTGTAATTCAGTTGAACTGTTCCTACCGGTTGAGCAGCAGAAGGGATATATTCAGAAACTTTATCGTCTGGTTTTATTTCAATTTTAACACTGTTGAAGAATACAGAATCGCAATATCTATAAATTGAATCTTCAAGTTCGATAAATTTAGTGATATATTTTCTTTGAATTTTTAGAGGGTATTCTTTGTTGATGGCAGGAACTATATCTTTTTTGTATTGAGGATTTAATTCCCGCAGATGACCGATTGGAATTTCTAGAATACTGTCGAGAGCAGCAAAATGGAGTTGTTTTGTAATCATTACAGTGTCTGCATCTTCGATGAAAGGAATATATTCAGGTTTAAATCCGTGCTTGTCGGCGTAAGTGAAAAGATAAACAATAGAAATAAATGCGGGGACATAATTTCTTGTTTCGTTTGGTAAATAAGGTAGAATTTCCCAGTATGTAGTTTTTCCTCCCGAACGGCGAATAGCATTATTAACTGTTCCCGGGCCGGCATTATAGGCAGCAAGTACAATGTTCCAATCCTGATAAGTTTCGTAAAGTTTTTTCAGATAAACACATGCTGCTTCAGTAGATTTTTCGGGATCCATGCGTTCGTCCACATAAGTATTAATCTCCAGACCAAGTCCGATACCTGTTTTATACATTATTTGCCATAGACCAACAGCTCCGGCAGGTGATTTTGCTTTAGGATTGAGTGCTGATTCAATTACAGGCAAATATTTTAACTCCAGAGGTAAGTCGTATGCATCAAGTTTTTCTTCAAACATCGGGAAGTATTGGTGTGAAAGTCCTAAAAATTTTGGAGCAATCCATTTACCATTAATTACATAACGTTCTATGTATTTTTTTACATGAGAATTATATGTGAGATGAATTGTTGTGGGAATATTTCTAATTCTCATTGCAAAAAGTGAATCGGGAATATTGCTTAATAAAAAGTTGTTTCGGTCGGCAGGTTTCAGGAATTGAATTGTGTCGCGGCCTGTATAATAAAACCATTCTGAAAGCAAACTGTCGAGTTGGTCAACAAAAGCAATTTTTGATGAGGCTGATGTTTTAGAGTTGTCCGATTCTTCTGTTGGAGGAATTTGTGAGAAAATAACAGTATTAAACAGTGTTAAAAATAATATGGAATAAAAAATTTTCTTCATTGTTAAAATTTATATTTTAAAGAAATACCGCCAACAGTGGCATAATTCGGACCTGTTATTGGTTGGACTCTCAAGCTTAGCTTATCCGAGACATCAAACTCAAAGAGGTGTGCATCTACACTTGCATCAACCATCTGTATCATATAAAAGGCAAAAAAACCAATCAGGTTAAGGTCTCTTTGCTTTCTGTATTTTTCCATTTCGTTAATTAGAGCCTGAGAATTGAGGATATTGTAAAACTCATCAATGCCTCCGTTATTTCTTGTGATGTAGGCATCGCGATATTTGTTAAACTGTTTTTGATTATTATAAGCAAGATAAGAAAAACCTCCTATGCCAACATATACTATAGGAATTTTCCAGAATTTACGGTTGTATGCCTGTCCTGCTCCGGGTAAAACTGCTGAGAGCAGCATGGCTTTTTTTGGAGAGTGAGATTTAATTTTATCATTTTCTTCAGTTTGCCCAAAAGAAGCAACTGAAATTATTAAGAAAATTTGCAGATATATAAGATATGTTCTTAACTTCTTCAAAATCAATATTCTTTAAAGAGCTAACTTATCCAATAAAGCAATAATTCTTTCGAGGTCGGCGTCGTTTTTAAAAGGAATGATTATTTTTCCTTTACCTTTTGAATTTCTTTTAAACTCTACTTCAGTAGCAAAGCAATTCGATAGGTGAGCCTGCAATTGAACATAATCATCGATTTTTGGAGAATTTTTTTCTTTTTTTGTTTTTATTTCTTCTCCATCGGAGTTAAGTTGACGAACAATTTCTTCGACTTTACGAACGGAAAAATCGTATTTAATAATTTGGTCGTAAATCATCAGACGAGTATCTTCGTCTTCGATTGAAAGCAATGCACGGGCATGTCCCATGCTGATTTTATTTTCTTTTAAACCGGATTGAATTTTTACCGGCAAGTTTAAAAGTCTGATGTAATTTGAAATTGTAGCACGTTTTTTTCCTACACGTTGACTAAGTTCTTCTTGAGTGAGGTTGCATTCGTCGAGCAGGCGTTGGTAACTGATGGCAATTTCAACGGCGTTAAGGTCTTCACGCTGTATATTTTCAACGAGAGCCATTTCGAGCATTTCCTGGTCATTGGCACTGCGTATATAAGCCGGAATTTCTGTTAGTCCGGCAAGTTTTGAAGCTCTTAATCTTCTTTCGCCGCTGATAAGCTGATATCTTCCGTTGTCGAGGCTTCTAACTGTGATTGGCTGTATCAAACCCAACTCTTTTATTGAGGCCGATAACTCGTTAAGAGCTTCTTCGTCGAATTCTGATCTTGGTTGATAAGGATTGGTATCAATAAGTTCTATATCAATTTTGTTGGGTTGATTTACAGTATTTTCGGAATTTTTTACGTTTGAAGTATCAATAAGGGCATCTAATCCTCTGCCAAGTGCGTTTTTCTTTGCCATAATTATTTGATTATTTTTTCTTCGTTACTAATTTTTGTCATGTTATTGCGTTGCAACAGTTCACGAGCAAGATTCAGGTAGTTTGCAGCTCCTTTGGAGGCAGCGTCGTAATCAAAAATTGTTTGTCCAAAACTTGGAGCTTCACCTAATTTAACGTTTCTATGAATGACGGTGTCGAAAACCATAGTATCGAAATGTTTTTTTACTTCCTCGAGTATTTGGTCAGAAAGTCTTACACGGCTATCATACATTGTCATAACAAAACCTTCGATATCGAGTTCCGGATTCAAACGGCTCTGGACAATACGAATAGTGTTGAGCAATTTTCCTAAACCTTCGAGAGCAAAATACTCGCATTGCACCGGAATTAATACTGAATCGCTGGCAGTGAGGGCATTAACAACGATTAATCCTAAAGATGGAGAACAATCTATCAGGATAAAGTCGTAATCGTCTTTGATTTTTGCCAGAATGTTTTTCAAAACTTTTTCTCTTTCGCGTAGTTCAAGCATTTCAATTTCTGCACCTACCAGATCAATATGACTTGGCATCAGGTACAGATTGTCAATGCTGGCGGAGAGTATTGTATCTTTTGGATCATAATCTTTAATAAGAACTTCGTAGAGCCCGGCTTTAATGTTACGAACATCAAATCCCATTCCTGAGGTAGCATTTGCTTGCGGATCGGCATCTACTACGAGTACCTTGTATTCTAAAACAGCTAAACTTGCGGCAAGGTTAATTGCTGTTGTTGTCTTTCCTACACCGCCTTTCTGATTTGCCAGAGTAATTATTTTTCCCATTTCTAAAAATTTTGAAGGCCAAATTTACTACTATTAAACAAAAGTTTATAATTTGTTATTGTTCTTTTTTCAACATTATTAACAATTTTTGTTAAATATTGAACTATAGTCTTGATTTTTACGCATTTACGATTGTTAATTGTTAATAAGTTTTTGATTGTTTATTGGTTAGCGGGGTTTTGAGTTAGTTTTTGGGAAGGTTGGGATTGCAATTAATGTACTCAATTAAATCTGTAAGTGTGTTTATGTTGTCGGGTGGAACAATTCCTGAATTAGCTTTAAAGAATTTTGCTATCTCAATTCTGTTATAAATATTGTTTTTATAATCTAATTTCAATTTTAGATATGTTGACGGCGAAGCGTAAAGAAAAATTCCTTTTAAAAATGTTCCGGCACTCTTACAAGAACAGGTTTTAATCTGATATTTAGTTTCGACAAGTGCAAAAGTTATGTCTCCGGCAATAATTCTCGCAAAACTGTAGGATTCCATTCCAAAATTTTCTTCATCAAAATACATGCTTACGTAAGTGTAATCTTTTCCATTTACGGAAATAACTTCTTCGGGAATCAAATATTTAATTTTTTCATCTTCGGTTTTATATTTTGAACGGATAAAACTGTAGTACGAATTTTTATTTGGTGAAACAAGCATTTCGGCTTTGAATCCGTCCCAAAAAATCACATCGGCTTTTATGTATTTTTTTGATGAGGAGCAAGAAATAAAAATAAATGTTGCAAAAACTATATTAACAAAAGAAAATGTTTGAAATATCAGTTTTGAGAATTTTTTCATTTAGAAAAAGTAAAATTTCTATATAGAAGATTAACGTGATATTTGTCCGAATATTATTTACATTTAGAACTGAGGCAATTTTTCAATTCGAGCATTTTTAAAACAGCTACAGCGGCTTCAATTCCTTTATTTCCGTGTTTTCCTCCGGCTCTGTCGAGAGCTTGTTGTTGATTTTGAGTTGTTAAAACCCCGAAAGCAACAGGAACTTCGTATTTGCTCATAACATTCATTATGCCTTGAGTAACTCCCTGACAAACGAAATCGAAGTGTCGGGTTTCGCCCTGAATTACGCATCCTAAACAAATTACAGCTTCGGTGTTTGCAAATTTTATCATATATTCGGCAGCAAGCGGTAATTCAAAACTTCCCGGAACTGATTTAATGATAATATCATTGTCGGTAAATCCATATTTTTTGAGAGTATCAACTGCACCTTGAGCAAGAGCCGAGGTAACTTCGCTGTTCCATTCCGATATGGCAATTCCTATTTTTACCGGAGTATTAGGGTTGTTAACATAAATTCCGGTTTCGTTGTAAACAGATAAATTTTTTTTTGATGATGCCATAGTAATCTGATTTAAAAAAAAGGGCTTTAAGCCCTTGATTATTTTTTATTTTGTTCGATTTTTAATTCTGCTCTTGTAATGTATTTTTCAATTTCTCTTTGTTGAGGAGTATCGTAATAATCTTTATCTATTTTTTTGTAAAGTTCCAGAGCTTTTTCATAATTATTAAGTAATTCGCAAGTTCTGCCGGCTTTCATTAGAAAAACAGGAGAAAGGAGGTCGTTGTCGGCTTTTTTTGCAGCATCAAGATAATAATCGAGAGCTTTATCGAGGTCGCCTAATTCCATATAAGCGTCGCCAATTAAACCAATAGCCATAGCGCTAACCATAGCATCTTTGCTTTTAAATTTTTTAAGATGGCTGATAGCAGTTTCGTAATCGCCTAAACGCATGTAGCACACACCTGCATAATAGCGAGATGCTTTTCCGATAGGAGTTCTGCCGTAATCATCAATAATATCAAGGAATCCGGGATAAACTCCGTCGCCATTGAGTGCTAGATTAAAGGAATCACGTTCAAAATACATTTCGGCTTTAAAAGCTTCTGCCCATGATTGTTTAATTCTTGGTTCTCTGATAAATCTATAGTAACCTATAACCAATAAAACAACCAAAAGTAAACCTGCTATACCGTAAATAAATGCTTTCTGATTTTCTTCAATAAAATTTTCAGCTCTGCTCAATGATGATTCTACAGTTTTGAAAGCATCTTTTTCTTCTGTTTTCTTTTTTGCCATAATAAAATTATTTATCTTTTATCAAGTTTTTATTCAAGGCTGCAAATTTATATTATTAAATTCAATTTTGAAAATTTGATAAAAAATTTTCTGCAATATTTTTATTGTTTTTTATTTCCAAATATCCAGAGTCCGATAAATGTTATTGTTCCATTAAGTAAGAGCAGTTCGTATCCCATTTTGTAATCAAATGAATTTAGCAGGAATTTGTAAGTCAAAAAGCAAATCACCGGACTTAAAATGCTTATGAACGGAACAGCTTTGCCGTTTGTTGTTCGTTGTGTGAATAATCCGTAGGCATAAATTCCAAGCAAAGGACCGTAGGTGTAACCTGCGATTGTAAATATTGCGTCAATAACGCTTTTTTCGTTTATGATGTTAAAAATAATAATGATTGTTGCCATCAAAATCGAAAAACCAATATGGACAATTGTTCTAAGTTTTTTTATTTGACTTTCTGTTTTGTTTTTTATTCCGATGATGTCCACGGTAAAAGATGTTGTAAGAGCGGTGAGTGCACTGTCGGCACTTGAATAAGCCGACGCCATTAATCCTATCAGGAACAGAATCAATATTCCTGTACCAAGATATTTTGAAGCAATCATTGGATAAAGGTTGTCGCCTTTAATAAGATTAGGTTCAATATTGTGGCTTGTGGCAAAAATCATTAAAAGCACACCAAGTGATAAGAAAAGTAAGTTCGCCGGAATAAAAGCAAAGCCGTAACTTATTACATTTTTTTTGGCATCTTTTAATGATTTGCAACTGAGATTTTTTTGCATCATATCCTGGTCGAGCCCTGTCATTACAATCGTAACCAAAGCTCCGCTAATAAATTGTTTTACAAAATGCTGAGATGATTTCCAGTCGGAAAATTCAAAAATCCGGAAGTATTTACTTTCGGTAATGGCATTTACTGTTTCAGAAAAATTAAAGTTTAATTTCGATGAAATAATTACAATAGTTGCAATTAAGGTTGTAAAAAGAAAAAATGTTTGCAATGTATCTGTCCATATAATTGTTTTTATCCCTCCTCTAAAAGTGTAAACCCAGATTAAAAGTATTGACAGACAAACCGTAAGATAAAAAGGAATACCGAGTTCATTAAAAATGGTTACTTGTAAAACGTTTGCAACAATAAATAATCTGAATGCAGACCCGATTGTACGCGAAAGCAGAAAAAACGAAGCTCCGGTTTTATAAGTGATGGTATCGAAGCGTTTTTCGAGATAAGTATATATAGACGTGAGTTGCAACTTGTAATAAACCGGTAAAAGAACATGCGCAATAAAAAGATATCCGAGAAAATATCCGAAAACCATTTGCATATATGTCATATCGGTGGTTTGTACCCATCCCGGAACGGAAATAAATGTTACCCCTGAAATCGAAGAGCCAAGCATTCCAAAAGCTACAATATACCATCTCGATTTGCGGTTACCAAGAAAAAATCCTTCGGAATTTACGTTCTTAGAAGTAAAAACAGAGATTAAAATCAAAATCCCAAAGTATGAAAATACTATTGCCAGAACAATCAGCGGATTCATGCTCTTTTTTTTGCAAATCACGTTTTTTATTTTGTTTTTAGCAAAATATTTTTCAAAAAGTTATCATATTTGTAATGTTGAAAATATAAGCTATGAATTTCAGATTGATAATAATACTACAGTTATTCATCATTATTGCGGTTACTTGCAGTGCAGAAAGAAATGATAATTCAGAAATGCCGGTTGAACAAAAAAGCATTAAACCGGAACTAAATACTTGGTATTATACTAACTTAAACGATTCATTAATTTATTTCCGAATAAACATTTTAAAAGAAAATTATGCTGAAGGAGAATTCTTTTTGCTTGAAAAATCTCCTTATGCAAAAAAGGGAAAATTTAAGGTTAAAATTAAAGATAATAAATATGAACTAAGTTACAGGGATAAAGTTGTGGAAATGAAAGTTTTGACAAGTGCAAGGAATGAAAATATTGTGTTTATTTATTCCTTGCGTAAAAAACCTTTTATGTCGATTTTCAACCGCTGGGAAGAACCAAAAACTCTATTGGCAGCAAAATATCGTGAACCTGATTATGAAACATTTCCAAAAAGATATAAAGAAAAGGTTTTTTCGGATGTTAATGTTAAAAACGATATTGTTTACGGGAAAGCAAAAGGCTACTGGACAAGCTATCCGGCAGAGGAGGAATCATATATTAACATTCTTTTGAACGGGATATTGTCAACATTGAATAAAAAAGACCTTGAATTAAAAGCCGATGTATATTTTCCGGCCGGCGATACTATTAAGGAACGCCCCTTTATAATGTTTGTTCACGGCGGAGCATTCTATATCGGGGATAAACAATCGAATGCGATGGTTGAGTTTTGCCGATATTTCACTTCATTGGGCTATGTTACAGCATCAATAAACTACAGGTTGGGGTTTATTCCGTTAGGTTCGGAGGTCGAACGGGCAGGCTACAGGGCTTTACAGGATGCTCATGCAGCCATGCGATATTTTGTTGAAAACAGGACAAGTTTTGGTATAGACACATCAAAAATATTTGTCGGAGGTTCATCTGCAGGTGGCATCACTGCATTGAATCTGGTATTTATGCGTAACAACAACCGACCGAAATCAAGTTTTAAAAATCTATTGAACGATGACCTCGGAAAAATTGAAAGCTCTGGAAACAATATAAAAAGAAATTTTAGCATAAAGTCTGTAATTAATATGTGGGGAGCAGTTGATAATACCGATATTTTGAAAAATTCTAAAGCTTCGGTAATTTCTTTTCACGGCGATGCTGATATAGTTGTTCCTATAAATTGTGATTATCCTTTTAAGGACATTCAAGCAAATTTCTCATCTTTAATTCTGAACAAAGTTTGCGGCTCTCTCGAAATTCACATTAAACTTCGCGAACTGGAACGCAAAGAGGAACTTTATATCCTAAAAAACAAGGGACATTCACCTCATGTTGATGCTGCCAATAAATTAAATGATGTTTTCTATTTTATTTGTTCAAAGTCAACAGATTTTTTATATTCCGAGCTATTGCCCGAATGTGCAAGGATATATACTTATCCCAAAACTATAGGCAAACGTGCTTCGAGTTTTTATGTGGTGGATTGCAATAATTTCAAACAAATCTACTGGAGAATAAAAGGCGGTTTAATCACTGGTACTAAGAATAACACTGTGAGAGTTGTTTGGTTTGATGATGAACCTGAACATAAATTATTTGCTTCTGTTTTATTTGATAATGGAATTAGTGAGGTTTTGGAGTATGGGTTTTAGTTGGTTAGTCAGTTAGTTGGTTGGTTGGTTAGTTAGTTGGTTAGTTAGTTAGTTGGTAAGTTGGTTGTTGATAAATTAGGTGTGGGGTGTTGAATATTTGATTATTTTTGTGGAGTAAAGTTTTTAGATATTTAGAAATTATATGAGTTTTGAAGGAAAATCCGGTAAGTATTTGGAAGATGTGGTTTTACAATTCACGGGATTTCCGGGGATAGGACGAAAAACGGCCTTAAGGTTTGCTTTGCACTTGTTGCGTCGTTCGGATATTGAGGTGGAATTATTTCTTGAGGCTGTTCGTAAACTAAAAACTCAAACTAAATTTTGCCGCATCTGTCACAATCTATCAGATGAAGATATTTGCCCGATCTGTTCGGATAGCAAACGCAACAGTTCTATTATTTGCGTTGTGGAAGGTATTCATGATGTTATAGCCATAGAAAGTACTTCGCAATATAATGGATTGTATCATGTTCTGGGAGGATTAATTTCACCAATTGACGGTATTGGTCCAAACGATATTAAAATAAAATCCTTAATCGAAAGGCTCAAAAATACTATGGTTGATGAGGTAATATTTGCCCTGCCTGCTACAACAGAAGGGGATACGACAAACTATTACATCGGCAAAAAAATCAGCGGACTGTGCAACGAGATAACTGTCATTTCAAGAGGTGTAGCAGTTGGCGAAGAACTTCAATATACCGACGGAATCACCCTCGGACAATCTATAATAAACCGAAAACCATTTTTTGAACTTCTGAAAAAATGATTTATGAAAAGGCTTTATCCCTTTATAATTTCCGTTTTGATTTTGTCTTCACTTAATACATTTAATTCTAATGCTCAGGAGGAGGAAGAGTTCATTAACTATGAGTTTGGATTTTTATTTAATGATGGAATTTTTTTAAACTTTAACAGTTTTCGTAACAATGCACCAATGGATTTTGGGAGAATGATAATTCCATCCTATGATATGCCTGATTTTTTCAGAATTTTAGATACTATTTCGGAGATTGTTTACAGCGATGATTTTGGAATAAGTCAAAGAATACCGAAGAAAAACATCTGGGGCTACAGCAAAAACGGACGTCCCTACATTTTTTTTAATGCTAAAGCTAATCTTATACCTTATGTTGGCAGTATTTCTCATTTTGTTAGTACTGTTAAAGTAATTTATCAGAGCTTTTCTGACCCGTTTTATAATCCTTATTATTCACCGTTTTATGACCCATATTATTCTTTTAACCAAAGGAATCGTACTTATCAGAGTGAAGAGCTTGTACACTACATAATTGATATGGAAACCGGCAAAGTTCTGGAATATAATGTAGGCAACCTTGAAGAAATTTTTAAACGCGAACCCAAAATTTATGACGAATTTTCTAAATTGCGTAAACGGAAAAAAAATAAACAATTATTTTATTACGTTAGACTTTATAATGAATTGAGACCTTTGAAATTTCAAAAAAATATTTAATTCTTATGAGAAAGGTATTTTGTTTTTTCATTTTAATTTTAAATGTAAGTTGTTATTACTCACAGGCTGTAATACCTGTTGCAAGTCAATCCGACATAAATAAATTTCTGAAATCAACAACTCTCGTTGTGCTAAAAAATGATCGCACGTCTGATTATAATGATGCTATTCGTGAGTCTGTTGAAAAGTTCTGGAATATTACTCCTTATGAATTTATTTATGAATCGGATTTTAAAAAGCACATGAAAGATCCCGGAAAATCTTTTCTTATGATAAATCAGGTTTACTTTGAAAAAGATAAATCACAAACTTTGTTTGATTTTTTAATATTAACCAATGGGGGTAATTATAAGGATGTTAATGATATGCCAACTATTGCTGCAGTTCCCTTATGTTATAACGGAGCTCTGGAGTCTGAGTATTCATATAAAATGGGAGCAATTGTAAAGTTTGTTCAATCACACGTTAAGACATGCAAAGAAAATCCTTCTTTAAATAAAGACAATATTGCAAAATATTATCTCGAAAAATCGGGTAGTCCTCTGAAAAAAACATTATACTTGCTAAAAACTGAAATTGAACCCGAAATCCGAACCAAAAATTCTTTTGCCTCTGTTTATCCTTTTGCTTTTGAATATGCAGAACGCGAGGATATTAAAAAACTCATTGATAAAGAAGATGAAGATGCAATTATGCTACATTTAATTAAACCCAAACTTAGCACTACACTTTCGTATTGCGTAAAAATTATTTTTGATGCAAAATCAGGTTTAATTTATTATTATGATTCACATAAAATTACAGAAAAAGACAGGGATTATTTACTTAAATCGGATATCAAAAAATTAGCTTCAAAAAAATGAATTACGAAGAAGTACTGAAGTTTATGTACGAGTCGCTGCCAATGTATCAGAGGATAGGAGCAGCAGCATACAAGGCAGATCTCAATACTACAATTAAACTTGATGATTATTTCGGCAATCCACATAAACATTATAAAACCATTCATATAGCAGGGACAAACGGTAAAGGATCGGTTTCACATTCGCTGGCATCTATTCTGCAGGAAGCCGGTTACAAAACAGGACTATATACATCTCCGCATCTTGTTGATTATAGGGAAAGAATCAGAGTAAATGGAGAAAAAATCTCTAAAGAATTTGTTACCGATTTTATAAATAATAATTTCCAGTTTCTGAAAGAATTACAACCTTCTTTTTTTGAGATGTCTGTAGCCATGGCGTTTGAATATTTTCGTTTTATGAAGGTTGATATTGCCGTGATAGAAGTTGGAATGGGAGGGAGGTTGGATTCTACAAACATTATCAATCCCATACTCTCGGTAATAACAAACATTGACCTCGATCACACTCAATTTCTTGGGAATACAAAAGAAAAAATTGCAGGCGAAAAAGCTGGCATAATAAAGCCAAAAGTACCTGTAATTGTTGGAGAATCCTCTCTGGAAACTGATAAGGTGTTTTTACAAAAAGCAAAGTCCGAAAATTCCGACATTTTATTTGCCGATAAAATTAGCACTTGCCAACAGATTAAAAGCGATTTTGAAAATTCTTTATACAGATTCATAAAAAATGGGATTAGCACCGAATTCAATTTTGCTTTAGGTGGAAATTATCAACAAAAAAACTTAAACCTGATAATCAATGCCGTTGAGTACTTGAAAAATATAGGTATAAAAATTAATAACGACAGTCTAGCAAATGGATTGAAAAACGTAGTGAAAAATACAAATCTCAGGGGGCGATGGGAAAAACTTAGCGAAAAACCTCTTTGCGTCTGTGATACAGGACATAACAAAAACGGAATTATCGAAATAATCAATCAAATTAAAAATATTAAGGCAGATTATTACCATTTTGTACTGGGATTTGTAAACGATAAAAATGTTTCGGAAATTCTGGATCTGTTTCCTGCCGATGACAGAAATAAATACTATTTTACACAAGCATCCATACCAAGAGCAATGCACATTGAAGATTTAAAAAATATTGTATGTACAAAAAGTTTTTCGCAGTTGAGTTTTTATTCGAATGTTCCGGATGCATATAATGCTGCAATGAATTCTGCCGGGGAAAATGATTTTGTTTTTGTTGGAGGTAGTAATTTTGTGGTTGGGGAGGTGGTTGGGTGGTTGGTTGGTTAGTTGGTTAGTTGGTTAGTTGGTTAGTTGGTTAGTTGGTTAGTTGGTTGGTTGGTTGGTTTGATTGTTTTTGGGGATAAATAAAATGAATTAGTGCTATTCGTGAAATTCGTGGCAAACAATATAAGCAGTTAATTGCAGAAATTAATACAAATTTAGATTATTGTTCGATTGTTGTTTTGTCGAGATAAAATGTAATCTTTTTCTATCTTGATTTTGGGATGGTGGATACGAGATATAAATGGCAATTTTGGAGAGTTCTTTCAAAAAATAATAAAAATGAGGAATTAAATCCTTAAAAAATATAATTTTTGTGGATTTAAATCCTTAAAATTATTATATTTGAAAAAATTATTATTATGATAGTAAGAACAATTGAAAATCAAATTAGAGAAAATCTATTTAAAAAAAAGACCATATTGTTACTGGGACCACGTCAGAGCGGTAAAACTACATTGATAAAAGCAATTTTGAATGAATACTCGAATACAACACTATTTCTGGATGGAGATGATCCGGTTGTGGAAAAATTATTAAGTCGCCCGAATACTGAGCAAATCAAGCAAATTATAGGAAATAAAACAATTGTATTTGTAGATGAAGCACAAAGAATAAAAGATATAGGTTTGACCGCAAAGATAATAGTTGATCAATTAAAAAATGTACAATTAATACTAAGCGGATCTTCGGCATTTGAATTAAGTCAACAAATAAATGAGCCTCTCACTGGGCGAAAACGCACCTATTATTTATTCCCGGTATCGTGGCAGGAATGGCAGAATTATGCAGGATTTGTTAAGGCACAACAAGATCTGGAAAATAGATTAGTTTATGGATTTTATCCTGAAATTTTGTGCAATCCAATTGATGCTAATATTATTTTGAGAGAACTCTCAGACAGTTATCTTTACAAAGATATTCTTATGTTTGGTAATATTAAAAAACCTGAGGACATAAAAAAACTTCTGCAAGCACTGGCTTATCAAATTGGTAGCGAAGTTTCGTATCGGGAATTAAGCGAAATTGTTGGATTAGATCCTAAAACTGTTGATAGATATATTTCAATCTTTGAAAAAGCTTATGTTATATTTCGTTTATATCCCCTAAGTAGAAATCTCAGAAATGAAATAAAGTCAAAACCAAAAATTTATTTTTATGATAACGGTATCAGAAATGCTGTAATCGGTCAGTTGCAAGCTTTAGCCTTAAGACAGGATATCGGACAACTCTGGGAGAATTTTATTATTAGCGAAAGACTAAAGTTTCTTAACAATAATTTTATCTTTGCAAATCAGTATTATTGGAGAACATCACAACAACAAGAAATTGACTACATAGAAGAAATTAATGGAAAATTCTATGCATACGAAATTAAATGGAATCCTAATAAGAAACCAATATTTTCAAAAACATTCATTCAAAAATATATTCCTTTAACAACCGAAGTGATACATCGAGAAAATTTTCAAAAATTCATAAATGAGGAATTAAATCCTTAAAAAATATAATTTTTGTGGATTTGAATACTAAGAATTACCCTTTTCTTGAAATTTCATCAAGTTTGTCGAGGGATTTTATGACGATATCTTTATTTTTAAGTTCAATAATATTTTCTTGTTCGAATTCTTTGAGAATTTTTATTGCCGATTCTGTGTTAATACTTGCAAATTCTGCCAAATCCTGTCGAGTTAACAAAGGAAAAATGTTTTCGGATTTTTGACTTATCTCGTAAATGTAGAGTAATGTTGACGCTAATTTTCCTCGCATTTGTTTGTAGGAGATGTTTCTTATTATCTCAAGCATGCGATTTTCGTCATACATGTTTCTTGAATTTATTTGATAAGCAAAGTCGGGATTTGATAATATTAGTTTTTGCAAGGCCTCTTTTTCTATCATACAGATTGTGGAATTTCTTATAGCCGATGCACTAAACTGGTAATATTTTTCACCGTAAACGGTGTTGAAAGCCAAAAATTCACCTGTAGTTGCAATCTTTATATTTAGTTGTTTATCGAAATCGGTTTGAATATAGGTTTTTACTATACCGTCAATTATAAAGAAAACATGATGAGCAAAAGCACCTTGTTTGAAGATGAGTTCTGACTTTGAGTAAGGAATTTGTTTTTTAAATAATCCTATATTCTCAAGTTCTTCCGGATAAAGATTAGCAAAACAACGTGACAATTCTTCGATATTCATAAAATGTTTTTTGCAAATATATTGAATTATGACAGTTTTTTACATGAAAAGATTCATTTTTGAAATAGTATTCTTTCATTATCCATGTATGAACAGTGAATTTAAGTAACTGTTTATTTTGCAGAAACTCTAAATTAAAATAATATGAAAATGTTAAGAACTTCATTACACGAAATTGAAACAGCCGAAGAATTAAAAAAACTTCAGGAAGAAAATGAAAATTTAATGGTTTGTTGCGGTAGAATGGGACCTATGTGTATTCCTGTTTACGACATCATGGAAGAGCTTGAAGAAGAGTATCCTCATGTTAAATTTGCAGTTATGGCATTTGATAATCCGGAGGCTGCCATAATAAGAAATGATCCGGCCTGCAGAGGATTTATGGGATTGCCTTTTACAATGTATTACAAAAACGGAAAAACTGTAAAAGCTACAACCAGCATACAAAATCGTCAGCAAATTACCTCAATTTTAAATGAGTATTTTCAAAAATAAATTTTACCATGAACGAAGTTTTTGATGTGGCAATAATAGGAGGGGGACCTGCAGGACTTTCTGCAGGTATCTATTCCTCCAGGGCAAAACTGAAAACTGTGATTCTTAATTCCGGAAGTTTCGGTGGTCAGGTGGTGCTAACTGATGAGGTTGCTAATTATCCCGGAGTGGAACAAACAAAAGGTTATAATCTTGCTGCTTTAATGAAAAAGCAAGCAAAAGATTTTGGATGTAAATTAATAGGGAATATAGAAATTACAGAATATCATTTACATGATGAAATTAAAAGAGTTGTTTTATCCGATGGCAGAGAAATAAAAGCAAGAGGAGTGATTTTTGCAACCGGTGGTCGTCCGCGATTGCTTGGTGTTGAAGGCGAGAATGAATTCAGAGGCAGAGGAATTTCCTTTTGTGCCACCTGTGACGGTGACTTTTTCACAGGCAAGGAAGTGGTAGTTGTTGGAGGTGGAAATTCTGCTCTGGAAGAAGCCATAAGTCTCACAAAATTTGCCACAAAAGTAACTATCTTTCATCAGTTTGATCATTTTCAGGCTTTTCCGGCAGTGATTGATGAGGCCAAAAACACTCCTAAAATTAATTTTATCATGGAATCCAGGATAATAAAGTTTTTAGGATCGGAAAAACTTGAAGCTGTTGAGATAGAACATATTCCCACCGGAAAAAGACAAATATTTAAGACAGACGGTGTGTTTATTTTCATTGGATATATTCCAAATACAGAAGATTTAAAAGGTATTTTACCATTAAACGACCGTGGCGAAATAATTGTTGACAGTGATATGTTTACCGGTATTCCCGGAGTTTATGCTGCCGGTGACAGCATAGCAAAAAAATATAGACAAATTACTACTGCTGTTGCAGAAGGGACTATTGCATCTTTAAGTTTAGCTGAATATATTAAGTCTAAAGTTAAAAAGCTGGAAAATGAAACAAATTTGGTCGCTTGATGAATTAAAGAAACAGATCAGTAAAAATGAAAAAACTTATTTACTAATTTTTAAATCCGGAAGTACTCAAAGCGAATGTGCATTGAAGAATCTGGAAGAAATTAATTCTGAAAATGTGTTGATTAGCGATGTTAACAAGGTGCTTGACATTCATCCGGAATATGGCATTACTACAGTGCCGGTATTGTTATATTTCGAAAAGTCTGAACTAAAAAATAGTATTAAAGGATGCCAATCCGTTGAATATTATAAATCATTGTTGGAGAACACATACAGTTCGAATAAATCAATCGAGAAGCCTGAAAAACGAGTTGTGGTGTATAGTACTCCAACCTGTTCGTGGTGTAATGCGTTAAAATCATATTTACGTAAAAACGGAGTTCGGTTTGTGGATATAGATGTTTCTCGAGATCAAAGAGCTGCGGAAGAATTGGTCAGGAGAACGGGTCAGCAAGGTGTTCCACAAACAGATATTGACGGACAAATTGTAGTTGGATTTGACAAAGCTAAAATTGATTTGCTTCTGGAATTAAAATAATGTTTAACAAAAAAATGAATAACTATGAAAGAACTACATCCTGTAAATCAAAACATTTTATTGGATATTACTCCTGAACAAACAGAACAACGAACAAATTCCGGATTAATAATTCCTGATACTGCCAGGGAAAAAGAAAATATCGGAACTGTTGTTGCTTTAAGCAGAATTGACGATCCTGAGATTAATGTCGGAGATAGAGTTGTTTATAAACAATACTCAGGGACAGAATTAGAGATGGAAAATAAAAAATATCTTATAATTCAATATTCGGATATTCTTGCAAAAGTTGTTGAAACAGAAGAAATTTAAAATCTAAAATTAAATCCACGAAATAAAATTGTCCTCTATGGAAAAACTTACCATAGGGGACTTTAAATTATACAAAAAACTATTTCTTTCCGAGCAGTTTAAACATATTCTGTTTGTAATCTTCGACTCCGGGTTGATCAAACGGATTTACATCAAGTAAATAACCGCTTATTCCACAGGCAATTTCAAAGAAATAAATCAAACAGCCGAGATTGTACTCGTTGATTTTATCAATTTCGATGATAATATTAGGAACATTTCCGGCAATATGAGCCATTATAGTTGCTTGTGCAGCAGTTCTGTTTACATATTCCATTTTTTTGCCTGCTATGTAATTCAGTTGATCAAGATCTTCTTCGTCCTGAGGTATAATAGGGGAGTCTGAATCATCATTAACCAAGATATTGGTTTCAAAAAGATGTCTTTCTCCTTGCTGGATATACTGACCTAAAGAGTGTAAATCTGTTGAAAATGATACCGAAGCAGGGAAAATGCCTTTTCCTTCTTTACCTTCACTTTCTCCGTATAATTGTTTCCACCATTCTGAGAAATAATTTAGTCTGAAATTATAATTCACCAATAATTCCAGCTTTTTGCCTTCGTCGTAAAGCACATTTCTCAAGGCAGCATATTGTATTGCGGGATTTTCAGGATTATTGTTAAGACAAATATTTCTCATGTTGGCAGCTCCCTTCAGCAAACTTTTAATGTCATATCCGGCAACTGCAATTGGCAACAAACCAACCGGCGACAGTACTGAAAACCTGCCTCCTACATTATCGTCAATAACAAAAGTTTTAAAACCTTCTTTGTCGGCAAGTTTTCTTAAAGCTCCTTTTTTTGCATCGGTAATTGCAACAATCCTTTTTTTGACTGTTTCTTTATCAAATTTTTGCTTTAAATCTCTGTATAGTAATCTGAAAGCAATTGCCGGTTCGGTCGTTGTGCCTGATTTTGAGATTACAATAATTCCGTACTGTTTATTGTTTAAATATTTTAAAAGTTCGGAGTGATAATTTCCACTAAGGTTATGTCCTGCGAAAATAATTTCCGGTTTAGGATTGTCGAAGTGAGGTTTCAGAGCTTCGTGAACAGCTTTAGCCCCAAGGTACGAACCTCCAATACCGATAATGATAACTGCATCAAGATTTTGGAAACTTTTAGAGGTTTCAATGATATCATTAATTTCTGAGTCTGAAATATTAATAGGCAAATCAATCCAACCCAAAAAGTCGGAGCCTTTACCATTTCCATTGATTAATTTATTTAAACAATCAACAGCCAGGGATTTTTTGTTTTCAAAACTTTCAATCTTACAAAATTGAATTGTATTCGATAAATCTAATTTCATAGTTTTAAGTTTTTTGCAAAGGTAAGAAATTTGAAATAAAGCTTGTAAACAAAATTATTTTAAAAATAAATTTTACACTTTACTTATTACTTATTATGTGTAAGCCCTTTTGGTTCTATGTGGATTGTGGTGCAGATATTTAATTTATTTAGGATTTCTTTTTGAATTTTTGTTGCGATTTCGTGTGAATCGTGAACGCTCATTTCGGGATTTACGTAAATGTGGAATGTAAGTTCTTTGTGGTTTCCATAATTGTGTATATGAAAATGATGAGCCTCAAAATCATTGCCGTAAAGATTTCTAATAATCTGTTTAACAATTTCTTTTGTTTCTTCGTGGATTTCTTCTCCTATTAATTTTGAGATTGCATCTTTAAAAATTTCAAAAACAGCATAAGCTAAAATCAGGGAGACAATAATTCCTAGAGCGGCATCAATCCACCAAATTTTATTTTGGAGAAAAATTCCCGCAAGTACTATAATTGAAGAAAGAGCATCGCTGCGATGGTGCCAGGCGTCTGCCTTCATTGATGAATTTCCGGTTTTTCGTGCAATATGAAAAGACATTTGAGCCATAGCCTCTTTTGTAATAATTGAAATTAGAGTTACAATAATTGCAAGATTTCCGAAAACAGCTTTTTCTTTGGCGGAAATGCGAGTAATGGCATCGTTGATAAATTCGTAAGCAACAACGGCAAGTAATACACCAATAAAAATTGCAGCAATTTGTTCATAACGTCCGTGTCCGAAAGGATGTTTCAGGTCGGGTTTTCGTGATGATAATTTTGTTCCGGCAATAACAATTCCCGAGGTAAACGAATCACTAAGAGTATGCCATGCATCTGCCATCAGTGCAACGGAATTTGAGACTATTCCTGCCCAGTATTTAAGTACAAATAAAATTAAATTTACAAAAATAGAAACACTTGCACCGAGGTAATTTAATCTGTTATTTTGGGTCATTAAAATGAAATTAGAATAATCCGTGAATTTCAGCGTCAATTTTATTTATAACAATTCTAAGGTCTTCCGGTTTTTGTGCAAAATCAATATTATCAACATCAATAATCAATAACTTTCCGTTTTTATAATTACCAATCCATGCTTCGTATCTTTCGTTTAATCTTTTAAGATAGTCGAGTCGGATTGTATTTTCATATTTTCGGCCTCTTTGTTGAATGTTCTGAACAAGTTTTGGGACGCTTGCTCTAAGGTAAATCAACAAGTCGGGTGCTTGAACGAGTGAAGACATCAAGGTAAATAAACTAAAATAATTG
This sequence comes from uncultured Bacteroidales bacterium, assembly GCA_937982115.1. Taxonomy (GTDB): domain Bacteria; phylum Bacteroidota; class Bacteroidia; order Bacteroidales; family ML635J-15; genus Bact-19. Next base: position 48,060 of record CALJNE010000064.1, read on the forward strand.
TCGAAATCTCTTGTAGTCATCAATCCCATTGCGTGCAGGTTAGGAGCAAAAATGTAAGCATCTTCGTATATGGTTCTGTCTTGAATGATAGTTTTACCTGATTTTCGTATTTCGAGTACCTGATTAAACCGGCTATTCAAGAAATAAACCTGAAGATTAAACGACCATCTTTGCATATCTTCGTAAAAATCACTTAAATAAGGATTATCGTCAACATCTTCGAAATATGGAGTCCATCCGTAATGTTTTGATAAAAGTTTTGTAAGAGTTGTTTTTCCGGCTCCAATGTTACCTGCTACTGCAATGTGCATGCTCATATCACAATAATTTTAATTTTATTAGACAAAGCAAAAAAAAATTTTTGTAAAAATCAATTTTAAAAACGAAAAATTATTAACCTTTTATCAGAAAGTATGAAAATCTGATTTTCGTAAATCGCAAAACTTGTAATTTCTTTAACATTGTTTAATTCTGCGATTTTTTGTATCTCGTGTTTTCCTTTAGCTGAGGGATTAAAAATATATATAGTGTTTTGGTTGTCAATAATGATAACAGAATTTCTGTAACTTATAACATCTTTTGTTTTTACATCATTAAATACTGAAATAAATGTTCCGAAAATATCGAAAATGTAAATATTTCCGGTATCGTCTAAAGCTAAAACATAATCATTGGTTTCGAGTATTTTAGTTATTTTAACATTAAAAGATAGAAAATTTAAAGAACTGCTTCGCTGTATAATTCTTAGATTGTTGTCTATAAGCTGAATGCAATTACAATTATTATTGAAAATTCTGAAACTTCCTGAATTGGATGAGCAAACAGCTGCAACCGATAAAGATTCAATATCATCTAAAAAAATTGTGCTACGTAATTGATTAAAAACCTTATCTAAAAACACAATGGAATTAAATTGAGGATAAAAAATCATTAACCTGAAAGGATCAAGAGCATCAATGCTTCCGATATTACCTTTGCTTTTATCTGAGAATTCAGCTATTGTGTTGAAATTTTTATCAGTTTTAATAATATTGTCTCCTTTTACAAAATAGAAATTGCCAAATTTATCAATTGAAAAGAAGTCAGCTGAAATGTCTGTTTCTGCAACAATTTCGAGTTGTGCAAATATCCGCGTCAAATAAAAAAGGAAAAATGTTAAAAAAATAAACTTTTTCATCTCAAATAAATATGCTGTAAAATTAAAAAAAAAGCCGGGATTTCCGGCTTAGTTTTAATTTGATTAAAACTATTTTTTATGTTCCTTGCATTTATGCGGTTCGGGTTTATTGTGTCCGCATCCTTGTTTGGGGGCGTCGGGTGCAGGCATATTTCTACAACCCGGATGCTGTTCACCATCATGGCAATTATGCATTTGTTTATCTCTCATTTGATTATGACGGTCGAATTTGATTCTTTGTTCCGGAGTTAACTCGCTTCTTATAGCAAAGTGTGCAGCAGTTCTTTCCTTTTGTATGTTTGCTTTAATGACAGAAATTTCATCAATTTTTTTATCAATAGCTTTTTTGTCGGGATTGTCTGCAATCATCATTTTATCAAGTTCCGCATCTTTAATTTTTAATTCAGCTTTTAATTCCTGAATTTTCTTTTGGCTGTCGAGTTTGATTTTTTCGATTTTTGCTTTATGTTCATCAGTTAAGCCTTCAATAAAACATTCATGTGATTTTGGAGGCTGTTCATGTCCTTTGCAACCGGGATGTTGAGCTAATAAAGGTCTAGCTAATAACAAACTGCTAAAAATAATAACTAAACTTGCAATGATCAATTTTTGTGTTTTCATAAGATTTTAATTTTAAAGTTATGTGAATTTGACCTTTGAAATAGAAAAAGGTTTAATGGGAAGAAAAAAATAAAGGATTGGGAGGAGAGAAACTTAATTGAGATGTATTCATATTCAAAATAATGTTGTTAAGAATTTGGTAATAGTAGAAAGGTAAAAGTGATGTTACTAAGTATGCTTTAGTTATTTATGATATTCATATTCAAAATAATGTTGTTGAGTTTTATCTCTAAAATTATTAGACATGAGGTAAAAGAAATTTTGAACCGAGGTAAAAAAAATTTTTTGGTTCATATTCAAAATTTTGTTGTTAAAGAATGCTTGAAAGAGGAAAGAAAAAATGGGGAAGTTGGATTTCTACGATGTGTGCTTCAATTTTTATGGAAAGGTGGAAGGGAAAATTGAAAATGAAAACTCTAATGCTGCGACATGTATTTGTGAATTTTATGATATTCATATTCAAAATAATGTTGTTGAGTTTTATCTCTATAATTATTAGACATGAGGTAAAAGGAATTTTAAACCGAAGTAAAAAAATTCTTAGGTTCATATTCAAAAATTTGTTGTTAAATTTTTTTATTATATTTGCACTGAAAATTTTGCTTTTTGATGAAAAAAGATTTTCAAAATATTAGTCCCGAGCTACTTGAAATTTACTCCAAAAAGTTAAAAGTAAATTCTTGTCCGCATTGTAAAAGTAAAAGGTTTATTAAGCACAGCAAGTATAAGTTTACGCAGAGATTTAAATGCTTAGATTGCGGGCGTACTTTTATCCCCAGCACAGGAACAAGTTTGCATTATCTTCACAAAAAGGAAGTTTTCATTG
>CALJNE010000065.1 GCA_937982115.1 uncultured Bacteroidales bacterium
AAAGAGTTTTTCAGATCTATTTATAAATATTATTAACTACGAGATTAGCTCATCTTTAGAGGGGGCTCGAAAAATAGAAATTTGTTTTTACTTAAAAATTTTCATATTTATGAAATTAAAATAACTATTAATTCGATTTGAATGTCTTATTACAATACATAAAATAGTACAGATAAAAATGGAATAAATAAATTTAAAAGATAAAATACTTATAAATAATGCGATATTAATACAAATTAAATTTCATAATAAAATACATAAATGAAATTGATAGTCAAATTGAAATTTTTTGTAAATAATATAAGAAAATATCACTATTTTGATGTGAATAAGGTTAAAGGTATTATAAAAAAATTTTTTAAAATTCAAAATTCAGAATGAATGAAAAAAAACATAATTTTACAAAAAATAGAGAGAAATGAAAACAAATGTAATTTTAATCAATGTTTTTTTAGTTTTGATAACTCTTGATTTATTTTCGCAAGGAGTAGCTATAAATACAACTGAATCAAATCCGCATCCCTCTGCTATGCTTGATGTGGCATCAACAAATTCCGGAGTTTTAATACCACGAATGACGCTAGAGCAGAGAGATGCAATTACCTCACCTGCTGATGGATTATTAATATTCCAAACGGATAATACACCGGGATTTTATTATTACGAAAACGGTTCGTGGCATTGGCTGTTTTCCGGGAATGTGCCGAGTGTCCCGGGTAACGTAGAACATTGGGTAAGACCGAATTCTGCTAATTACATTCATCCCGAACATAATGCTAATATCAGAGTTCATGATGCAAATCAATCTTATGGTTTGTATTACGATGGAAATACAAATCAATATGGAGTCTTTTCACAAACAAGTTCAGCTGCAGATCCTACAAGTGCTGTAGTAGGGTTTTCAAATGTTAGTGGAAATTCTACTTATGGTTATTTGGGATATAATGGAACTTATACTGCTCCTACTACAGGATTTGGATCTGTTTATGGTTCAGGAGTATATGGAATAGTTGATGATCCAGGACGCACGGCAGGTTTTTTTCGTTCTACTGGAAATGCAGAATATGCTGCTTTAATATCTTATTCTGATGTATGGATTCCTGGTTTTTTTTATGGGGATCATATAAATTCAAGCTATGCTTCAAGACCTTCTTTATATGGCGAGTTAAATACTCATGTTGATGTTACAGGTAATCAATCTGCTATTAAAGGTTATTCTGAATATAAGGGTGGTACAACAAATAATACAGGAAAAACTGTTGGAGGACTATTTTATGCTATTGGTAACCAACAAAATGCTTTCGGTGTTATGGGAATTTCTTCTTGTACGGGATCTTCGCCAAAAGGTGTAGGTGTTTATGGTGAAAGTAGCGGCAATAGGGGAGGAACAGATTATTATAATAATAATATTGCTGCAGTTGAGGGCAATGGAGCCTGGGGAACATATTCTTTTACTTTTGGTGTAACAGGACGAGTAGCTGGAACAGGAACTAGACAGGGAGGTGTTCTTGGTACTTGGTATACATCAGATTTTGGAGCTTTAGGGTATAATAACAGTGCTAATAACCAGTTCGGTTTGATGTATGTTGGTGGTTCTACAACAACTGCAAAATCAGGAATAAATTCCATAAAAACCTCTATTGGTATGGGAGGATATGGCGATTTAATGGGGGGATGGATTCGTGGAAACCTTTATGGGCTACATTTAAAAGCTGATAGATATACACTTTATGTAGATGGCAATCATTATACTAATGGTGTTATAGCAAATTTAAGCAATAATTCTACAGAGGAAAATAGAAATGTAAGTTTTGTAACTACATCAACCAAAATAGAAATACAGACTTCTGGTCAGTTTGAACTTAATCAAAAAGAAATGATTATTTCTTTTCCCCCTGAATTTGCAGAACAAGTAAGCAATAATCAACCCATAATTGTAATACTAAGTGCAATGGGCGGTTTTGTAAACATGTATTTGGAATATGTAAACTCAAATGAATTTAAAGTTGTTGCCGATTATTTTCAGAATGATTTTTCCAGAGAAAATAAAAAAATTAAGGTAAATTGGATAGCAGTTGGAGTAAGAAAAGGTTACGAAAACTTTAATGTTCCACGAGAAATTCTCTCAAAAGAATACGATTATTTAATGGGAGGAGTGATGCACAACGAAGCTGATATTGAAAGTGATGCAACTCCGATTTGGTGGGATGGCAATAATCTAAATTTTACACCAATACCTGAAATCCCAATTGATAAAAATATACAGCGAATAATTCCTGAAAAAACCGAAATGAATCATGTTAATTCTAATGACAAATAGTTTTATTGAGGATTAAATAAGTTAATTTTATATTATTCTTATTTGTGCAAAGTTTATTACTCCGATAATTAATGTCTTAATATGTGCATTTGGGGCAATAAAATACTATTTGTTCTTTCTGATACATTTTTTTGTTAATGTTTTTTAATTTTTCTAAAAAATTATATTTTCACGAAAAATTTTTAATATGAAAAAATTATTTGTACTAATAGTATTGTCCTGCATTATATCATCCGGATTTTCTCAGGTTGTTGGAGGAGTTCATTCTAAGCTTGCAAAGTATTATAAAAATCAACAATGGGAAGATTGTGCTTTTAAGGCTGATAGGATGATTCTTAAACCAAAGTACGAAAAAGATGCTGAAGTGTATCTCTATCTTGCAGCTTCGTACAACAAGATTTTTTTAATGTGTCTCGAAGATACAACATTGTTGTATAAAGTTCCGGATTATGTAAATGCCTATAACTATGCATTAAAGTATTCGCAGAAATCATTGAAACTAGATAAAAAGGCAAAAAAGTATTTCCCGAAAAATGATTTCTTACTCGAAGAAATTGCTATCTCCGGAATACATTTTATAGATCATTATCTTTCAATAAATAAAATTCCTAAAGCAGCATCCTTTCTAAGAAAAATTCAACGTACTTATACAGATGAAAATCTGAATTTTATGTTGGGAGTGTTAAGTGCTAAAATAAATGACAATCAAACAGCAAATCAACTCATTAAAGAATATTTTTCTATTATACGGGAAAAGAAAACTCCTAAAAATACAGATTTTATAGCCATTGATGCTTTTGATATTTATGTACATCATTTAATAAGTCAGGAGCCGCCTTTGTCTGATTCTGCAAAAAACGTTGTTGCTATGGCTAAAACAATTTTCCCGGATGACGAACTAATTTTTTACCTTGAAAAAATAGTCAGTGATTCTGAATTAAAATTGGCAAAACCTGAAAATTCAAAAAAAATTGCAATTTTAAAACATGTAAAAATTAATACTTCCAGCGGTGATGATGAGGATTATGAAGATGATAAAGATGAGTAAAATAAAAATATATGATTGGCATTATTGGTGGCACAGGTCTTGAAAAAAGTGATATTCTAAAATCTCAGGAAAAGCTACAACTAACAACAAAATACGGGGATCCTTCCTCTCCGGTGATTAAAGGTGAAATCGCAGGCAAGAAAGTTTTCATTATTAAAAGACATGGCGAAGAACATACAATTACTCCTAGTCATGTTAATTATCGTGCAAACATCCAGTGTCTGAAAGATTTAGGTTGTGAACAGATTATTGCTACTACTGCATGCGGGAGTTTGAGGGAAGAAATAAAACCCGGAGATTTTGCTTTAGTCGATCAATTCATAGATTTTACTAAATTCAGAAAAAATACTTTCTTTGAAAGCTTCGAACCCGGCGAAATGAAACACTACCCGATGGCAGAACCTTATTCCGAAGAAATAAGAAAAAAAATTATTCTTGCAGCTGAAAATATAGGCATAAAGCTTCATACCAAAGCCACCATGATAACAATTGAAGGACCACGATTTTCAACTAAAGCAGAATCAAAAATGTATAGAATGTTGGGGGCCGACCTCATAAACATGAGCACTGCTACAGAAACCATTCTTGCAAACGAAGCAGAAATTCCTTATGCCGCAATTGCCATAGCTACTGATTATGATTGCTGGAAAGAGGATGAAGAACATGTTTCTATTGATATAGTTTTACGGAATTTTAATAAATCCATAAAAAACTTAATCCACTTGCTTCAGGAAACCATCACTATCTATTGATAAAAATTATGAACGAAGAATTGTTGGCTTACGAGGTTTTGAGAATAATAAATTCAAAACCATTATTTTGGGAGGATCACTATCTTAGAATGAATAAAACCGTTTTTAATATTTGCGGACAAAATGTTGATCAAAACTTATTTAAAATCGCATTGAAACAAAAAATTCAGTCGGAGCACCTCGTTAACGGAAATCTTAAAATCGTTCTAAATATATTCAATAAACAGCCTGACGAAAATTTTGAGGTTTTTGTTATTCCGCACCGTTATCCTACCGAAGAAGAATACAGATTCGGAGTCAAAACTTTGTGCTTTAATTACGAAAGAGAAAATCCTGAAAATAAAATCTGGAAGCAAGATATTCGTGAGGTAGTTGATAGTTTGATAAAAGAAAAAAATGTTTACGAAGTACTTTATCTCGACAGAAATAATTGTTTTACGGAAGGAAGTCGTTCAAATTTGTTTTTTATAAATGATCATAAACTCTATTCTGCTCCTGAAAATAAAATTTTGCATGGTGTAACTCGAAAATACATTATCAAAATTGCATATACTACAGGGATAGAAGTCATTCATGAAGATATCCCACTAAGCGAAATTTCAAAATTTGATTCGGCATTTATTTCTGGCACTTCACCAAAAATCTTACCACTTTCCTTTATTAATGATATTGAATTTAATGTTGAAAATGCAACATTGCGAAAACTTATGGAGGATTTTGAGCTTTTCATTGAAAGTTATTTAAAAAATCTTGTATTTTAATGATTAAAAAGCTCTTATTCGTTTCTCTAGGTACATTATCAATGATTTTAGGGATTATTGGAATCTTTGTTCCGGGTTTACCGACAACCCCTTTTTTATTGCTTGCTTCTTATTTGTTTCTCAAATCTTCAAAAAGGTTGCATAATTTTATAATGACAAACAGATTAACTTCCAGATTCTTGAAACGATATTACCAAAAAAAAGGTATAACTAAATGGCAAAAAATTTACTCAATTGCATTGATGTGGACGATGATTATAATTAGTACGGTGTTTTTTATTGAAAATTTTAATGTTAAATTATTGGTAATTTTAGTTGGAATTATTGGCAGCATTGTAATGGGTTTTATTGTGCGAACAGTTATGTAGAGTTTTCGCTTTTCAAATAATCAGTAACCCCTAATTCAGCAATAAAAAATACAAATTTTAGGCAACTGGCTATTAGATAGTTGAACGGCGTCGAATAGGTCGGATTTAATTTATAATGTATAAATTCTTTTCGTTTTTAATTTTGAATACCGGCTTAATAAGGGTTTAGTAAAATTTTGATTTATGGTTGGATTTTTTAGAAAATAAGGGGTATGTAATGCAACAGGGTAAATACTTGAATAAAGATATTAGCAAACGAATTGAAATATGTGTTTATTTTTCAATTTTTTATTAAATTTGTAGTAGTTTTTTATAAACGTTTAATGATGAATCAGAAAATTAAAAAAGCAGAACATAATCTTTTTGTGCAAAAGAATGTAAACTTGCCAAATATTGAATTTGCAAAATGTGAGAGTGTATTATTTGTTAAATTTTGATGTTGTATTTATGAATAGGAAGGATGTTTTTTTTTAAATATTATAATATATTACAAATATGTGTTGAAATTTCGATTTTTTATTACATTTGCAAAAATTTGTTAATAGTAAAACCTTTAAAAAATGAACCAGAAAAAGAAAAAAGTTAAACGAAATCCCTTCCCAAAAGAAATTGTGAACCTGCCAATCAAGGAATGTCCTCATTGTGGAAGTAAACATTTTGTTAAGTTTGGAAAATACGTAAATGTCTCGAGATATAGATGCAAAATATGTCGTCGCACGTTTATTCCTACGAGTGGAAGTAGCATTCATTATATAAATAAGAAAGAGAAATTTTTGCAATTGTTTGATATGTTTAATAGTGGTGAGGTGTTGACAATAAAAAATATTTCTAAAAAATTTGGAATTAGTATTTTAACGGCATTTGACTGGAGGCATAAGATTTTTTTAGCATTGCAATTAGTTAAGCAGGATTACGAGTCGGTAACTATTGCCAATAAAGTTAGCTTTAATTTTAGTGAAAAAGGACGTAAGCAAGTTATTCGAAGCTTCAAAAGAAATTTGCCGAAAGTTAATTTGTGTTCCGTTACTGATAGCCGATTGACGGAGTTTAAGTTTGTTAACGTTGGAGACAGTATAAGTAAAGATTTTTACGAACGGTTTTCTGGCAGAGTTGCGAATAAATCGTTATTATTTTTTAAGGATGATGAACATATTTTAGTTGAGGATGCTAAACGTTTAGTAAAAGAAAAAAATAGTTCTATAAAAATCAGGAGGTTAGAGAAAAGTTTGAAAACCCACAGGTACAAAGTTGAGGAATTTAAAGAATTTATAAATCGTTTTATGCGAGGAGTGGCCACGAAGTATTTACAGGTATATGCGAACTTTTATTCTTTTCTGCAAAGTTTAAAATCTGTTCCGAATTATTATAAGTTGTTGGAGGTAAGACTCGCGTGGATAAAATATTTAAAGATGGAGGGATTGTATCGGGATTTTCTTCAACGGAATTCTATAGGTATGGATGAATATGTGGCGATAAAGCGAAAGTGGAAGTCCAAAAATATACGATTTAAATTTAATTATGAAGAGAATTTAATAAATAACTATACTATACTTTAATATAAATCCAAAGTAAGGGTTAGAAAATGCAATATTTGGCTTATAGCAAACATCTTCTTGAGTTGAGGTTATTTAACCATCTGTATGTCGAGATTTTTTCCATATCTCTAAGCCCTAATTCACTACATGTTTAATGTTTCATAAGTAATAATTAAGTAAATTTATCTTAGTTTATATACGAAAAAATACTTATAAAAATGCGTATTTGACGCATATTTAATAATAAGAAATACTCATAATATTCAAGTACACCTATGCTAATTTTGTCGTGGATATAAATTTGAATGTATGGATATAGAATCTTTAAAAATAACACTTCAAAATTTTAAACCTGAGGAAATATTGAGATTTCTGGACACAAACTATTCAAGAGAAGTTGTTTTTACAACAAGTTTTGGGGCAGAAGATCAGGTTATAACAGACATGATTTACAAAAACAATCTCGACATAAAAATTGTAACTTTAGATACAGGCAGATTGTTTGAGGAAACGTACAAAGTTTTTTACTCAACGATTGAAAAATATCGGATTAATATTGAGGTATTTTATCCACAAAATCAATTATTAGAGAAACTATTAACAGAAAAAGGCCCATATAGTTTTTATGAATCTATTGAAAATAGAAAAGAGTGCTGTAATATAAGAAAAGTAGAACCCCTATCTCGCGCAATAAACGGTTTTAAGATTTGGATTACCGGTATTAGAGCTGAGCAATCACTCGGGAGGGCAAAAAATCAATTTGTGGAATATGATGAAAAAAATAAAATTATAAAAATACATCCTATTTTTAGCTGGACATTATCAGAAATTATGGAATATATCGCTAAGCATAATGTTCCGTATAATAGTTTGCACGATAAAGGATATGTAAGTATTGGTTGTGCACCATGTACCCGAGCAATTCAACCTGGTGAGGATTTCCGAGCCGGTAGATGGTGGTGGGAACAGAATTCAGGTAAAGAGTGTGGACTACATTCAAAATAAAATTATGGATTTTATCATAATTCCTTTAATAATAGCATTTTTGTTTGGTGTTGCCATGGGAGGAAGTGGTATTGCTCCTTCTTTTTCAACAGTTTTCGGAGCAGAATTTCTGAATCAAAAGTATATTCCATGGTTATTTGGAATTTTCGTGTTTTTAGGAGCTTTGTTCTCAGGGCAAAATACGACGAACACTATTGGAAATGAGATTATCAGTAACCAACATCTTAATACTCTTATAATATCTATAATTTTATTTTCTGTATTTGTTTCAATACTGATAGCTGATATTTTCGGTATTCCTCAATCAACAAGCCAGTCAACAGTTTTTTCTTTGGTTGCAGCTTCAATTTATTTCAATGATTTTAAACAAGGTTTCATTCTTTTTGATATTGTACCAACATGGTTCATTGCACCTTTAATTTCTTTTGTTTTTACATTTTTACTTGGAAAATTTATTTACAAACCGTTGCGTAAAACTGGCATCACAATATCATCAAAAGTGAATAACCATTTTTTCACTAAAGGGTTTTTATTATTAATGGCTCTGTATGTTTCATATTCCATTGGATCAAATAATGTAGCTAATGCCGCAGGTCCTGTAAATTTAATTATTACAGAAAAATTACATTTGAATGGGAACAATTCGTTTATCTTGTTATTGTCAATACTTATTGTTTCTCCTGGATTTGGAATAGGAGCAGCGATATTTTCAAAAAAAATATTAAAAAATACAGGAAAAGAAATTTACCTTTTCGGAAGATTCGAAGCTCTTATTATTGCTTTTGTATCGGGAACAATATTATTATTAATCTCCATTTTTAAAGGAATTCCTACATCATTGGTACAGCTAAATGTTGCCGCGATTTTAGGAATTGGTGTTGCTAAGCTCGGAATAAAAAATATATTCAAAAAGACCCAGGTAAATAAATTTTTTTTAATGTGGATTCTTTCACCGGTCATTTCTTTTTCGTTGACGATTTTATTGTTAACAATTTTTAATTAGGTTCTGTTATATGAAAAATTTTATTGACAACAAACATTTGAAGCAATTAGAGGATGAGGCCATATTTATTTTGAGAGAGGCTGCAGCACAATTTGAAAAGCCTGTTATATTATTTTCTGGAGGAAAAGATTCTATAGTTCTAGTTCATTTGGCTCTTAAAGCCTTTTGGCCGGCAAAATTTCCTTTTCCTCTTCTGCACATTGATACAGGTCATAATTTTGAAGAAACTTTAGTTTTCAGGGATGAATTAGTTAAAGAATTGGAATGTACTCTATATGTAGCTTATGTGCAGGACTCGATTGATAAAGGAAGGGTTATAGAAGAGAAAGGGTTTAATGTCAGTCGTAATAAATTACAAACAGTAACTTTATTGGATTTCATAGAGGAAAATAAAATTGATTGTGCAATTGGAGGTGGACGTCGCGATGAAGAAAAAGCGAGGGCAAAGGAAAGAATTTTCTCGCATCGAGATGAATTCGGACAATGGGATCCTAAAAATCAACGTCCTGAATTATGGAATATTTTCAATGGACGAAAAAATCCTGAAGAACATTTTAGAGTATTTCCAATAAGCAACTGGACAGAACTCGACGTATGGCAATATATTTATCAGGAAAATATAAAATTACCATCTCTGTATTTCACTCACAAGCGTAAGGCATTTAATCGCGAGGGTGTTTGGTTGGCCTGGGCTCCTTTTATGAAATTAAAAGATGGTGAAGAAATTGTGGAATTAGATTTTAGGTGTCGAACAATTGGAGATATAACATGTACAGGATTAACATTATCTCAAGCAGATACACTGGAAGATATTATTGCAGAAATAGCTGCATCAAGAATTACAGAACGTGGCGGTAGAGCAGATGATAAACGTAGTGAAGCCGCTATGGAAGATAGAAAGAAAGAGGGATATTTTTAAAATCTTAAATTATATGGACAAAATTCAAGGAAAAGGATTGTTAAGATTTACTACTGCAGGAAGTGTTGACGATGGTAAAAGCACACTAATCGGGAGATTATTATATGATAGTAAGTCTATTTTTGAAGATCAGCTTGAAAGCATCTCAAAGTTCTCTAAAAAGAAAGGGAGCAATGAAATAGATTTATCATTGTTGACTGATGGGTTACGAGCCGAAAGGGAACAAGGAATCACTATTGATGTGGCTTATAGATACTTTGCCACACCAAAACGAAAATTTATAATTGCCGATACTCCAGGTCATATTCAATATACCAGAAATATGGTTACAGGAGCTTCAACTGCTGACGTAGCAGTTATTTTAATAGATGTTCGTAATGGTGTTACTGAACAAAGCATTAGACATACATATATTGCAAAACTTCTAGATCTAAAATACATTATTTATTGTGTCAATAAAATGGATTTATTAAATTATAGACAAGATGTTTTTGAAAATGTTAAAACGGAAATAGAAAAATTATCACTAAAGTTAAATGTTAAAAATTACAGCATTATTCCCATTTCAGCAAAATACGGAGATAATGTTGTATCAAAATCTAAAAAAATGGAATGGTTTGTGGGAGATAATCTATTAGAATTACTCGAAAATATTGAAATTCAAGAAAATTCCCAAAACTCTTTAACACGGTTTCCTGTTCAATATGTTGTTCGACCAAACAACGATAAGTTTCATGATTTTAGAGGATATGCCGGAAGATTGTCAGGAGGAAAACTTACAGTGGGGCAGGAGGTTTATATATTGCCATCAATGCATAAAACCAAAATTAAAGAAATTGTTAAATATCAAAACTATTTAGAATCTGCAAGTGATGGTGATTCAATAATCATTACTCTCGAAGATGATATTGATATTTCCAGAGGTGATTTAATCATACCTATAAATGAACTCCCCAATATCAGTAAAGAAATAATGGCTACAATTTGCTGGTTTAATGAAAAAGCATTGCAATTAAAAGTAAAATATCTTTTAAGAATGCAAACTGCTGAAACAAAAGTGGTTATAGATGAAATGATTTACAAAATTGATATAAATAATCTTGATAAAAACTATGAAACAAAATCATTATCAATGAATGATATTGGGTTAATCAAAATTAGAACTGCTAATTATATTTATTATGACGATTATTTATCAAATCATGTTACAGGTAGTTTTATTATTGTAGATAAAAATACAAATGAAACAGTTGCAGCCGGAATGATACAAAGCTTCTAATATTAGAAATAAAAATCATAAGATTTTTTAGCTATAAATATTAATTTTGTAGAAAAAATTTTATGAACAGAGACAACGCTTTTGAGCTCTTGAAAAACTATGTTATAAATCCAAAGTTAATATCGCATTGCCTTGCCTCTGAACTAATAATGCGTAAATTAGCAGAATATTTTAGCGAGGATAAGGAAGAATGGGGACTTGCCGGCCTTTTACATGATATAGATGTTGAAATTACAAATGCAGACCCTAAAACTCACGGTCAGGTAGGTAGAAAAATTTTATCAGATGCCGGAGTTCCGGAAAAAGTATTAGAAGCGATTTCTCGTCATAACGAGGATTCTTCTCCAATACCCAGAAATACAAGGTTAGATCATGCTCTTGCAGCCGGTGAAACAATAAGTGGAATGATATTCGCCACAGCTCTCGTTTATCCCGATAAAAAAATATCTTCAGTAAAACCATCAAGTGTTATAAAACGAATGAAAGATAAACGCTTTGCCGCCAGTGTAAAACGTGAAAATATAATGGAGTGCGAAAAAATAGGCATACAACTTCAGGAATTTGTAATCCTATGCCTGGAAGCTCTGAAAGATGCTGATCTGGAATTTTAATTCAAACTATACATAAAAATTGTGTAGTTTTCTTTCTCTAAAATAATTTGTAAATTTTGTAGGCAATTTATCAAAGTTATGCTCTTAATTTACGATACGAAAAAATCTAAAAAAGGTTTCTAAAAAATGTTTTGATTTTAGTCATGTGTAATGGGCGGAATCTGTAGATATTGAGGAGTGAGATTGAGAGTGAGAGTGAGATTTTGTAAAGACTTTATTACAAAATAATATGGAAAATTTTTGTGTATTTGTAAAGGCATATTATTAAATCATTTCAAATTTAAGAAAAACTAGATGTATGACTTTTCTTACAAATTGTGTTTATAAAGAGTCATTCAGAATGATTTGCTATTTTACAGAAAATTGTGGAAAAATTTAATTTATCTGTAAAACATTATTTATATGTAAAATTCAAGAAAAGAGGGTTTTCTGGTATTATTTACGAGTTGAAAATAGAAGAAAGTTTAAAATTAATTATGTGCTATAATACAATAAAATGTGGAAAAATTTAAACTTACTCATTCAGTATTATTTATAAACAGAAGTTTAAGAGAATCCTGAGTACTGATATTATTTGCGATTTGAATTAAGAAAAAAGTTTCATCAAAATTTAATACTCTAATACAAAATATTGTGGAAAAATTTTATTTTTGCAAAAATTCTTACTAATGTCATCTGAACTTTACGATAAAAGGCTTGTTAAACTTTATACTTCCGTTTTGGAAGTTACTCATTGCCCTTATTGTAACAGTCCAAAGTTTTATCGTCACGGGAGGTATAAATATACAGAGCGTTACCGGTGTTGTAATTGTAGAAGGACATTTATCCCAAGTACCGGAACATCAATACATTATTTAAAGAAGAAAGTTGTTTTTATCGAATATGCAGAGGATATAAAGCAAAAAGGTTT
>CALJNE010000066.1 GCA_937982115.1 uncultured Bacteroidales bacterium
CACTCTATGATCTCTCTTTGCAATATGACAAATACACTTTTTAATCGTAAATGGCGGGACAGCATCGAAATCAAATTCATGCACTTTGCGTTCATCCCCTTAATCGTATCATATTTTGATGATATTATGTGTTTGAAGTAATACAAATACAAATACAAATACAAAAACCTTATTTAACGTCGAAATTGGTACAATATTAACAACATTAGCCGGAGGCTATTGTTCGACAATGATCATAGATGAAGATGGGATATGTACAGTGGAAATGAATGAAAAAACTTGATAACAATGATTCAACGAGAACACTTTGTAATGTTACATTGTGTTAAAAGATATATAATTACATGCATTGCATACACATTTGGGGCCATTCCACATCTTAATCAATTTTTCGAAACCTGTGACATTTTCAGTATTTTTGTATTCATTTGGTAAATTATTATACACATGTGCCGCGTAGTAACTAAAACTATGAAGCCCAAAAGTTGTAGTCTTTATATTAGGTAAAACACAGTACTGATTCCGTAATTCATAAGGACTCTCTTTAACAGTTACTAAATCTTTCATGAAATTAGGATTGTGTTCATTCATTGTTTTATATACTTCTATACAGAATTTGTGTATTCGAGATAACAACAAAGTCTTCCCATTGACATGTGATAATAAAGTTTCATAACTACTACAAAAATCATTGAAAACAAAACGTAAAGCCCTTTCTTGTATCTTTTCCATTTGAATTGTGGCATCCTTTCCACAAAAATGCCATACAGTAGGACAATAGTTAAAATTGGAGAGAATGAAAGTATTAAATATTTTTATTCTATCATCCTCGGATAAATTAACACGTATTCTTTTCAAGGCATTTAACTGACGCGCAGCCTTTTTACACAATGCAGCGATATGCTTTCTATAATTGAGAGAGGCGTCAATCGTTACGCCTAAAAGTTTAACATCGTTTGAAACTTCAATAGTTTGATCATTAATATCAAAAGATTTTGGAAATTGTTGTTTTTTCCAGTATGGTTGAAAGAGAATTGTCTGAAATTTAGCGGGGTTTGCCTGCATATGGTTTTCTTTAAACCACTGTATAGCAATGTTTGCATCGTACTTTAGTGCATTTACAACTGTCGATAAGTTTTCATGATACATTGAAATAGTATTATCATCGGCATAGTTTATGAGATAACAGTGTTTTATGAAGAAAAAAATATCATTCATGAATATATTAAATATTAATGGTCCTAGACCACTACCTTGGGGGATACCTTTTTTTAGTTCCATGTATTGACTTTTTTCATTTCCAACCTTTACTCTTTGCTTTCTGTTGGTAAGATAGCTGGCTATCAAAGTGCATGCTGATTCCGAAACATTATATGAAATAAGTTTCGCAATTAACAAGCTGTGTGGTAAGCAGTCAAAGGCCATTGATAAGTCCATAAGTAGTGCTCCAACATTCATATTATTATCAAGAGCTTTTCGCCACATCTCAGTTATATATACAAGAACATTTTCACAACTGTACGATTTCCTATATGCACATAACAGTTTGTCAAAAATATTATCGAAAAAATTTCCAAGCTGATTGGCAAGAATGAGTTCAAAAATTTTCGACAGTGCATTAAGAATACTCACAGGACGGTAATTTTCTTTTAAGAGGGCATTTAGTTTCTTAAAAATAGGTGAAACATCTGCAACTTTCAAACCGTGTGGAAATATACCTATGTTCATACAGGTATTTATTATTTGCGTGAAATATGGTGCAATTTCTTTTGCCACCAGCTTGATAATTTTTGGAGGTATATCATCGGGACCTGTGGATTTCGTGACGTTAATAGAAGAAAGGAGCTTTTCAACATATCCTACAGTTACATTGCAAAAATGGAAAATGTGCTTACTGTTTACATGTCTTTTGATTTGTATTATACTGTCGTGATTTTCATATTTCAAAACAATATCATCAAACAAAGGATCAAAATTACTGAGTTCGTCGTTAACAGGGATAGCGTCTGGTGTACCAATATTGTCTGCTTTTGTAGTAAAAAAATCATTAAAAACATTGGCAACTTCACCTGGGTTGCTGATTATATTGTTATCATTTTGTAGAATAATGCAATTTGTGAAAGCTTTATTCTTGTTACTCATAAAAGGCCCAATGGTTTTCCAAAATTCATGTTTGTTTGATTCACCTGAGCACCTTTCATTAAAGTATTTTTTTATTGAATCTCGGCGAAGAGAAGTAACAATGTTCCTCTGTCTTCTAAATTTTTCCCAATTTAGTGCTGTTCTATTTTTAAAATAAGAATTTCTAAACATATTTCGTTTGTACATTTCTTTTCTTAGCTTAGAATTCATATATGGCACGGGTGGCTTTTTCACAAATTTTACTTTTTTCGGAGCATGCTCATTCAAAACATCACTAAAAAGGTGTTCAAATATCCAATATTTATCATCTACATCATCAAATATTTCAGCAATGTGAAAGAGGATGTTTCCAATGTCTTTCTTAAACAACTCATCGTCAAAATTTTTATATGACCTGTATGTTACTTTTCTAGGTCTGGATTTTGGTAGTGAACATTTTGTCATAACGCCAACTATATTGTGAAAATCACTATAACCACATGGAATATTAAATACATGTTGAAAACGTTTCTCATTACATACAAAAATAGGATCTAAAAGAGTTCCATGGTCATTATTTTTTAAACAAGTTGGCCTTTTAATTATATTTTGCAATCCAAAAACATTTAAAACCTTTGTTTGTAGACAGTCGTCAGATAACATGTCAATATTTGTGTCACCTAAACATATAATTTCATTTGCTTCGGTGAGTGCTTTTTCATATATTTCTGTTAAATAAGAAATTAGATATGATTTATATTTCTTATTGGGATTATAGACTACTATAATTATCCACTTTTGACATTTGACTTTAATTTCAAAAACCATAGACTCAGTTATACCATTTTGACATTCATAATCAATTCTTCTAACATGAGGTATATCAGACCTT
>CALJNE010000067.1 GCA_937982115.1 uncultured Bacteroidales bacterium
TGGTTAGTTAGTCAGTTAGTTGGTTAGTTAGTTGGTTAGTTGGGGGGTGGGGTGATTTGAATTTTGTACAGTAATGCAGGAGTAATCCATTTTTATATATCTCTTTTCTAGGGTGATGCACTCGGAAATCTTTTATCCTGTAAGCGGAAAATTTGCATATTTTGTTTTCATTGATGATTATGAAAATTCTATTTGATTTATGCGAATAAAACATAATTAATTATTTTTGAGCAAATTTTGACAAAATCAAATTTTTATGAGTAAAACAAAAAGCTCTCAACATAAAAGAATTAGTAATTCTCAAAATGTAAAATCACCGACAGGTCAAAAAAATTTGCTGCCAAAAACAAAATTATATGCTTCTTTGGTAATTTTAATTGCAGCCTTTGTTTTATACTCAAACACTTTATCGCACGACTATGCTCTGGACGATGCAATAGTAATAACTCAAAATGAATTTACTCAAAAAGGAATTGCCGGCATTCCCGAAATTTTTAAATATGATACTTTCACCGGCTTCTGGCTAAAAAATTATCCGGGAAAAACTGCCGAGCAAATACAAGAAGAAAAAAAATTAGTTGCCGGAGGACGTTACAGACCTCTTTCCCTCGTAACTTTTGCAATCGAATTGGAATTTTTCGGGAAAAACATAAAAGATGAGAATAATAAAGTGCTTTATAAAGGGAATCCTTTTGTAGGTCATTTAGGCAACCTCATTTTTTATGCACTTACGTCTATACTGCTCTATCTGATTCTTGCAAGAATTTTTCCGACAAAGGAAAATGAAAAATGGTATCTTTCATTTCCGTTTATTGTATCTATATTATTTCTGGCTCATCCCATTCACACCGAAGCAGTTGCAAACATCAAAGGCAGAGACGAAATATTAACGCTTTTCGGTTCGCTTGGTGCTATGTGGTTTACTCTCGATTATCTCGACAAGAAAAAGAATATTTATTTGATTTTATCCGGAATTTGTATTTTTCTCGGACTACTATCAAAAGAAATTGCTATTGCATTTCTGGCAATAATCCCGATAACTGCTTACTATTTTACTAAACATAAATTATCCGATATTTTCAAAAGTACTGTTCCACTATTTGCAGGAGCTGCAATTTTCTTATTAATAAGAGGAAATGTATTGGGATTCAGCTTACATAAGGAAGATATTGCTAAAGAAATAATGAATAATCCATTCCTGTATGCGAGTTTCTCAGAAAAATTAGCTACAATTTTCTATACGCTCTGGTTGTACATAAGATTACTATTTTTCCCCCATCCGCTCACCTATGATTACTATCCTCATCAAATTAAAATAATTGATTTTTCTAATCCCGGAGCATTTTTACCATTAATATTATATCTATTCCTTGTAATTTATGCAATATGTGGAATATGGAAGAAAAAAGATATTCCCTCTTATTCGATTTGGTTTTATTTGTTGCCACTGTCGGTGGTTTCAAATATTTTCTTCCCTGTAGGAACTTTTATGAACGAAAGATTCGTTTTCATCTCTTCAATTGGTTTTTGCCTGTTTTTAGGTTGGTTAATTTATCACGGATTAAAGAAATTGATAAAAAATCCGACGATTTATGAATATTCGGTTAAAATTGTTATGATAATCATACTTTCATTATATTCGATAAAAACCATAAGTAGAAACAAAGCATGGGAAAACGACCTTATACTTTTTACAACTGATGTTAAAACAAGCTATAATTCGGCGAAGTCAACTTGTTCGGCAGGCGGTAAAATTCTTGAAGAAGCACAAAAACCTTATAATAAAGAAAACAAACAAATCCACGACAGTTTGTGTTTACTTTCGATAAAATACCTCGAAAGGTCGCTGGAAATTTATCCCGAATATGTTGACGCTCTCAATCTTTTGGGAAATGCCCATTACGAATATAATTTTAATATTGTTAAAACCCTTGAAGCTTACACCAAAGTTTTACAACTACGCCCCTATCACAATGTTACTTACGGAAATACAAAAATAATTTTAAACAATGTGATTGGATTGCTAAGTGCTCGAATGACCCCCAACTCTCCTGAAGAAATAATTGCAGCCATTAAAAAATTAATCGAAGTAAAATCCGATATTGGCGAAGCATATCATGTTGTTGGGACACTTTATGGAAAGTATTTGAATAAATTGGATTCAGCATATTATTATTTAGCAAAAGCCAATGAAATAAATTATCCCAAAAATGCTGATTTCTACAGAGATTTCGGAGTTGCTGCCGGGATGAATGCAAAATACCATGAAGCTCTGGTTTCATTTCTTAAAGCTGTGGAATTAGACCCAAATGACGCACAAACCTATTACAACATTGGTGTAACCTATCAACAACTTGGAGACAGTCCAAAAGCAAATGCATATATTTCGAAATATCTCGAACTAACAAAAAAGTAGTGAAAAGATGATTAACAACAAAAAAATTATAGTTGTTTTGCCGGCATATAATGCTGAACTTACTTTAGCGAAAACATATAACGAAATTCCATTCGATATAGTGGATGATGTAATTCTTGTTGATGACAATAGCAAAGATAAAACTGTTGATGTTGCCAGAAGTTTAGGAATAAAGAATATTATCGTTCATGATAAAAACAAAGGTTACGGAGGAAATCAAAAAAGCTGTTACACAAAAGCCCTTGAATTAGAAGCAGATATTGTAGTTATGTTGCATCCCGACTATCAATATACGCCTAAACTTATTCATTCGATGTGTTACGTAATTGCAAACGAAGTTTATCCTGTAGTTTTAGGTTCCAGAATTCTTGGACGCGGAGCATTAAAAGGCGGAATGCCTTTATATAAATATATTTTCAACAGGCTCTTAACATTATTCCAAAATATTTTGATGAACCAGAAGCTCTCTGAATACCACACCGGATACAGAGCTTTTTCAGGAGAAGTGCTGCGAAAAATAAATTTTATGGCAAATTCCGATGATTTTGTTTTCGATAATCAAATGCTTGCTCAAATATTTTATGCAGGATATCAAATAGCAGAAATAACCTGTCCTACTAAATATTTCGAAGAAGCCTCATCAATAAATTTTCGCAGAAGTATTAAATACGGTTTAGGCGTTTTAAAAACGTCCATCATTTATTTTTTGAACAAGCTGGGAATAATTAAATCAAAAATTTTCAAGTCTATTTAGAATTTCTAAAAATTGCGATTTTGAAAATATTTTCAAAAAAAATTTATATATATAAAAAAAGGAGTATCTTTGTGGCATAATACTTTTAATTAATTTTTATTATGAACACAGGAACAGTTAAATTTTTTAATGAAACCAAAGGTTTCGGTTTCATTAAAGACAATGAAAATGGTCAGGAATACTTTGTACATGTATCCGGCTTAGTTGACAAAATTACCGAAGACGATGAAGTTTCTTATGACCTTCAGGAAGGACGTAAAGGATTAAATGCAGTAAATGTTAAGAAAATTTAATATATATTGCTTATAAAATCCAAACGGGGCATAAAAGCCCCGTTTTTTTTTAATTATCTCTCTTTTCAAATTTTTCGTTTTCACTTATTTTAATTCTTCTAATTATTAGATAAACAATCAACGCCAAAACCACAATAAAAACTAAAGATTGTATGGCTAAAACAAATATTTCGAACAGTTTAAGTTGCATTCAAATATTTTTTAGTTTTACTGCTGTACCATAAGCCATCACTTCAGACGCTCCTTGCATAATCATTGAAGTAGTAATTCTTACACCAACAACTGCATCAGCTCCAAGTTTTTGAGCATCTTCAATCATTCTTTGCAGGGCTTGTTCGCGTGCGTATGCCTGAAGTTTTGTATATTCTTCGATTTCACCGCCAACCAAACCTTTTAATCCGGCCATAATATCACGACCGACATTTCTGGCTCTTACTGTACTACCGCGTGCAATACCTAAAATTTGTTCGATTTCGCGGTTCGGAATAGATGATGTTGTAGTAATAATCATATTTCAAATTTTTAATTTCATAACAAAAATAAATATTTTATGTTAGATTGAAAACAATATTCATTTAATTTTATTTGAATTTAATCGCATTATGTTAATTTTGCCGAAATGTTTACATAAAAGTATTTTTAAATGTGGCATAATATTGCAAGAATAATATTAAGAAACAGAATAGCATTATTGTCAACTCTTTTTGTTATCACAGTATTTATGAGTTGGCAGGCAAAAAAAATCGAAATGGATTATCATTTTGCAAACATGTTATCGAATAAAGATACAGTTTATCTTGATAATCTAAAGTTTAAAAAGATTTTTGGTGAAGAAGCCAATGGTATTATCATTTCTTTTGGTGCAGAAGAGCTTTTTCGTTTAGAAAATTTTCAAAAATTTCAGAATCTATGTGAAAATCTTCGCAAAATTAAATATGTTACAGGAGTATTCACAGTAACTGAAGCGGTAAACATTCATCAAACAACCATCGAAACTGACGAAGGTTTTAATAAAAGAGTTTTTCAGACTTATAAATTATTTTCGGAAGAAGTAAAAACTCAAGAAGAACTCGACAGTATTAAATCTGTTTTTTTCAGTTTACCTTTTTACAGAGAATTACTGTACGATAAGGATACCTCGATATTTCTAATGAGTGTTACTATTGATAAAAAAATAATTGACTCAAAATCAAGAATCCCTGTTGTATTAGAAATTGAAAAACAAATTCTTTCCTATTCCGATGATTGCAAAATTCCGGTTCATATTTCGGGTTTGCCTTACATAAGAACAAAAAATATGAATATGATAAAAAAAGAAATTGTCATATTCATAATTCTTGCAGCACTAATTTGTATTTTTTTCCTGTATTTATTTTTCCGATCTTTCAAGGTAATTGGTGTTACTTTGATATTGGTTGGATTTAGTGTTCTCTGGGCAGTTGGATTAATGGGAATTTTAGGTTATAAAATAACCATTCTAACAGGAATGATCCCTCCATTATTGATAATAATAGGAGTTCCCAACACAGTATTTCTACTTACCAAATACCATAGAGAAACCGTATCTCACGGAAATAAAATATTAGCACTACAAAGGGTGATTTCAAAAATCGGAAATGCTGTTTTTTTAAGCAATGTTACAACTGCTGCGGGGTTTGCAACTTTTATCACAACAAAATCCGATATTTTAGTTGAATTTGGGATAATCTCATCATTGGGAATTTTATTCGTTTTTATAAATGCTATTATTATAATTCCCGCTATTTTCAGTTTCTTACAACCACCATCAGAAAAATATACCAAACATTTAAAATACAAGCTTATAAACAATATTGTTGACTTTGTAACCCAAATTGTTACAAAGCACAGAATTAAAGTTTATATAACAGTTTTGATTATTTTAGTTTTGTCTGCAATTGGCATTTCTCAAATCAAACAAACCGGATATTTGTTAGATGATATTCCTGAAAGTAATCCGATTTATGTTGATTTAAAATTTCTCGAAAAAGCATTCAATGGTATAAGTCCTCTGGAAATTGCAATTGAGTCAAAAGATAGTTTAAAAGGCTTGCAACTAATTGAACAAATAAGGAGCATTGATAGTTTACAGCAAAAATTAAGAACATATCCCGAGCTTTCGCGGTCCATGTCAATTGCCGATGCAGTAAAGTTCCTTTATCAAGCCTACAGCAAAGGTAATCCTGATAATTACAGGCTTCCTGATGACCCCAAAACCTGGGAAACAATTTTCAAGCGTTTACCTAACGGATTAAACCAAAATCTTGCAAAATCTTTTGTTGACTCTACAAACACTATTACCAGAATAAGTTTAAACATAGCTGATATTGGAACTAAAAGAATGTCAGTTCTATTACCAAAAATCAGAGAAGACTTGTATCATTATTTTCCGCGCGATAAATATAACATAATACTTACGGGTTCTACTGTATTGTATTTCACTGGCACAACCTATTTGATTAAAAATTTGTTTATAAGCCTGAGTCTGGCAATTATCGTTATTAGCATTTTGATGTATTTTATTCAAAGATCATTTAAAATGGTTGGAATAGCTTTGATTCCTAATATTATCCCGATGCTTGTAACTGCCGGTTTAATGGGGTATTTCGGAATACCTATAAAACCATCAACCATATTAGTTTTCAGCATTGCCTTAGGTATTTCGGTTGACGGTTCTATACATCTACTTACAAAATACAGGCAGGAACTTTCGATTAACGGATGGAACATTGGAAATGCAGTAAGAAAAGCCCTTAAAGAAACCGGAACAAGTATGATGTATACGATTTTTATTCTTTTTTTCGGATTTTTAATTTTTGCAGCATCGGGCTTTGGAGGAACTAAAGCACTTGGAATTTTAATATCAACAACCTTATTTGTTTCGATGCTGTGCAATTTAATTCTTCTGCCATCACTTTTGTTATCCCTCGAAAGTTATTTATCAAGAAAAAATTTCCCCGAACCATATATTGAAATAGAAGACGATGATGATTCTGAAAACCATGAAAATGAAATAAGTAAAAAATGAGAACACAAGCATCAAGACACTCGTTTAAGAGAAGAATTCTGGTTACCGGAGGTGCAGGATTTATTGCCAGCTCAGTTGCCGAAAAATTAGCTTCTGACCCAGAAAATTTGGTTGTAATAGTTGATAATTTATCAACAGGATGCCTTAAGAAACTTCCGGAACTCTCAGAAAACCTTAGATTTATTAAAGCCGATGTTAATGACTATAAGGAAATAATGGAAATAATGATTTCCTATCAATTCCATTATGTATTTCATTATTCGGCAATGGTTGGAGTTTTAAGAACTCAAAATAATCCGGTTGGAGTATTGAGAGATATTAAAGGTATTGAAAATATCTGCCGTATCAGCAAAAACACTGGTGTAAGAAGAATATTTTTTGCTTCATCATCGGAAGTTTACGGCGAACCGGTAGAATTCCCGCAAAATGCACATACTACACCTTTAAATTCCAGATTACCTTATGCTATTGTAAAAAATCTTGGTGAAGCCTATTTAAGGTCATACCATAAAGAATACGGTACAAACTTCACAATTTATAGGTTTTTTAACACCTATGGACCAAAGCAAAGCCGTGATTTTGTTATTAGCAAATTTTTATTTGCAGCCCTCAAAAACGAAAATATTACAATCTACGGAGACGGTAGCCAGACAAGAACATTTTGCTACATTGACGACAATGTTGAAGCCTGTGTAAAAATTGCTTATGAAGATTTATTTATCAATGATGTTGTAAATATTGGAAATTCAATAGAAACGCCAATTATTGAATTAGCAGAAACAATAATAAAAATAACAGGTTCAAAATCTAAAATTGTTCATCTTCCGCCACTTCCCGAAGGAGACATGACAAGACGTTGCCCGGATAATTCGGAAATGTTAAAAGTGTTACAAAGACCTCTTGTTAGTTTAGAAGAAGGTATCAAAAAAATGCTGGAGAACGGTTTTACCTATTATAATCAAATCTAAATTATAATGCTTAAAGCAGAAGATTTTCTAAAAATAATTAATGAAGAAATTAAACAGCTCGATTTTGGTAAAGAGCCAAAAAATCTTTACGACCCCATTTATTACTCCCTGAGTGTCGGCGGAAAAAGAATAAGACCGGTATTATGCTTATTGGCTTGTCAGGCTTGTAGAGGTGATTACAAAGAGGCTCTCAATGCAGCTTATGCTATTGAAATTTTTCATAATTTCACATTACTGCACGACGATATGATGGATAACGCCACACTTAGACGCGGCAAAGAAGTGGTGCATGTAAAATGGAATTCAAACATTGCTTTATTATCGGGCGATGCAATGAGTGTTATTGCATATAAATACATCTCGAAAACCAAAAACCTTATTTCGGTACTCGATGTTTTTTCTGATACAGCTCTAAAAATTTGCGAAGGTCAGCAGTACGATATGGATTTTGAAACTCGCACCGATGTGAGTGAAGAAGAATATATCAAAATGATTAATTTAAAAACTGCCGTACTTATAGCCGCAAGTCTGAAAATTGGAGCATTAATTGCAGACGCAGATATGAATACTGCAAATAACCTTTATGAATGCGGAAGAAATATCGGATTAGCCTTTCAGTTGCACGACGATTATCTCGACAGCTTTGGAAATACAGAAATTTTCGGAAAAAAAATCGGAGGAGATATAGTATCAAATAAAAAAACATATCTGTTAATCAAAGCCTTACAGATTTCAAATAAAACTACAAAAGAAAAATTGATTGAGCTATTAAATCAAAAAGAATTCGATCCCGAAGAAAAGATAAAAGCTGTTTTAGAAATTTATGAGGATCTGAAAATAAAAAACTTTTCGGAAGAACTCATGAATTTTTATATCGCTCAAGCAGATAAATATTTCGACAAATTAAGAAATAATTCTAACGAAGCTGAAATTTTAAGAGAATATTTAAACTCGTTTAAGCTAAGAAAATATTAGTTTTTTTTTGAAAATGTTTTATTTCATTTTGTTTTTATTATAAAGTTTATAATTTTGTTTGCCTAACGAAATAATTTTCTTTGAAATGAGTCAATTAATTGGTGAAGTTATTCAAGTTATAGGTCCTGTTGTGGACGTTTGCTTCGAAGGTTCGGATGAATTGCCGAATATTTATGATGCATTAGAAATAAAAAAAGATGACGGGACAATACTTGTTGTTGAATGTCAACAACATATTGGAGAACATTCTGTACGAACAATAGCCATGGATTCTACCGACGGTCTTTATCGCGGGATGAAGGTTGTGGCTACCGGAGATTGTATCCGTATGCCGGTAGGCGAACAGGTTAAGGGGCGCTTGATGAACGTTGTTGGAAAAGAAATTGACGGTCTTCCCAAACTTGACAATACAGGAGGATTACCCATTCACCGTCATCCGCCAAAATTTGAAGATTTAAGCACCGACGTTGAGGTTCTTTATACCGGTATAAAAGTAATTGACCTGATAGAACCATATTCCAAAGGTGGAAAAATCGGATTGTTCGGAGGTGCCGGTGTAGGAAAAACCGTACTTATACAAGAATTGATCAACAACATTGCAATAGGTTATGATGGTCTTTCGGTATTTGCTGGTGTAGGAGAACGTACCCGTGAAGGAAACGATTTGCTTCGTGAAATGATCGAAGCCAATATCGTTAAATACGGAAAAGAATTTAAAGAAACAATGGAAAAAGGCAGTTGGGATCTTTCAAAAGTTGATGTAAAAGAATTGGAAGAATCCAAACTCGCAATGGTGTTCGGACAAATGAACGAACCTCCTGGAGCACGTGCTCGAGTAGCTCTTTCGGGATTGACAATTGCAGAAAGTTTCCGTGATGGTGACGGAAAATCCGGCGGAAGAGATATATTATTCTTCGTTGATAATGTATTCCGTTTTACACAAGCAGGTTCGGAAGTTTCGGCTTTGTTGGGACGTATGCCTTCAGCAGTAGGTTATCAACCAACTCTGGCAACAGAAATGGGGGAAATGCAAGAAAGAATCACATCAACAAAACACGGATCTATTACATCAGTACAAGCAGTATATGTACCTGCTGACGACCTCACCGACCCAGCTCCTGCAACAACATTCTCTCACCTTGATGCAACCACTGTGCTGAGCCGTAAAATTGCAAGTTTGGGTATTTATCCGGCTGTTGATCCTCTGGATTCTTCATCAAGAATATTAACTCCAGCCATAGTAGGTAAAAAGCATTACGAAACAGCTCAAAGAGTTATTAACATTCTTCAAAGATATACCGAACTTCAAGACATCATTGCAATTCTTGGTATGGACGAACTTTCTGAAGAAGATAAACTCGTTGTGCATCGTGCCCGCAGGGTTCAAAGATTCTTGTCTCAGCCTTTCCACGTAGCTGAAGCATTTACCGGATTAAAAGGAGTATTCGTAAAGATAGAAGATACTATCAAAGGGTTTAATATGATCCTCGACGGAGAAGTTGACAAATATCCCGAAGCTGCATTTAATCTTGTAGGTACAATAGAAGAAGCTATCGAAAAAGGCGAAAAAATATTGGCTCAATCTAAATAATTATGATGACTGTTGATATAATTACTCCGGAGAAAACTTTGTTTTCAGGAGAAACCACAATGGTAAGAGTGCCTGGGAAACTCGGCTCTTTCCAGATATTAAATTCTCACGCTCCTATTGTTTCAACTCTCGAAAAAGGCATCGTATATGTGAGAATACCTTCGGGAGAAATATTACAATTTGAAATAAACACAGGTTTAGTTGAATGTAAAAAAAACAAAATAATTATTCTTGTTGAATAATATTTTAAACCTTTTCTATACTTTTCTGTCTAAGATTTTGATTCAAAATTTATCCTTATGAAATATTTTAGTTTTTTAGTTTTTTTATTTATTGTGTTATTTTCATTCAGTCAAAACACACAGCAGTCTCGTCCTCAAAATATGCCTGCAGAAGGTGTTGTAACGGGTTATGTTATTGATAAGCAAACGAATAAACCCATTGAGTATGCCAATATTGTAATTTACAGCAAAAGAGACTCTTCGATTGTTACCGGAGGAATTACCGATAAAACAGGATTTTTCAGAATACAGGAAGTGAGATACGGAAGATTCTTCGTTGATGTAATGTTTATCGGATACGGAAAAACTACAATAGAAGATCTTATTATTAAACCTGATAAAAAAGAAATAGACCTTGGAAAAATTTATCTTAGCGTAAATGCTGAAGTTTTATCTGAGGTTGTGGTTTCGGAAAATGTAAATAATGTTGAATATAAACTCGACAGAAAAGTTGTTAATGTAAATCAAGACATATTATCTGCAGGAGCTACTGCTGTTGAAGTATTGGAAAACGTGCCTTCAGTCACCGTGGACATTGACGGAAATGTATCCTTAAGAGGTTCAGAAAACTTTCTTGTATTGGTTGACGGAAGACCATATCCAATACAAGGAAGCGAAGCTTTGCAACAAATTCCTGCAAATTCCATAGAAAGCATAGAAATTATTACAAATCCCTCTGCAAAATACGATCCCGACGGTGTTGCAGGAATAATAAACGTTGTTCTTAAGAAAGAGCGTCGCAAGGGATATAACGGTCAGGTATCTGCAAACTATGGAACTTTTAATTCCGTTGGTACTGATTTCATTTTCAATTTCCGCAGAGACAATTTCAACATTTTTGTTGGCGGTTCATTTAACAACAGAATACATCGCGGAGAAGGCAAAACTTTACGCAGAACATACTTAAATCAAGATACTACTTTCTACCTGAACAACTATTCAGATAACCACAGAAATTTTAAATCAGGAAATATCAGATTAGGATTTGACTATTACCTTAATCAGCAAAACATTATTACTTTAACAACCAGAGGTGGTTTAAGTGGGTACGGTATGGGAAGTAATGCCAGAGTAGGAAGTTTTTACAAAAGTTCTAATGATTTATGGGATGAATATTTTTACAAAACGGAAAATTTCAATAATTCAAGTTCTTATTACTATTCCGGAGAGCTAAATTATACAAAGAAATTTAAAAAAGCAGGACACGAATTACAAGTTTTTGGTTCTTTTTCATCTGATAATGAAGATGAAGAAGACTATTACAATAAAATGGAAACCAATTATATGTGGAATCCTATTGGCGATACATCTCAATACCGTACAATTGAAAAAGGTTTGGGCTATAATACCACATCAAAAGTAGATTACGTAGTCCCATTATTCGAGAACGGAAAGCTGGAGGCAGGTTATCAATTAAGATATAAATATTCCGACAGAGATTACAGATATCAGAATTACATGATAAACAGCTGGATTGACGACGATGCCAGACATAATCCGTATCTATTTACAATGAATATTCAATCAGGATATTTACTTTTTTCAAACTATTTAAAAAAATTGGGGTATCAATTTGGGCTTAGAACAGAATATACCGACAGAGAATTTTATCAAAAAGAAACTACTCAGAGCTGGATATATACAAAATTTGATTTCTTTCCTTCATTACATTTATCCTATAAATTTCCAAATGATTATCAAATTCTTGCAAGTTATTCACGTCGTTTAAATCGCCCTATGGAGTGGTATCTCGATCCATTTGTTGAAGTTATTGACCCAAACAATGTACGACAAGGAAACCCATTATTAAAACCGGAATACACAAATTCTTTTGATTTAAGTTTTCAAAAAAAATTTGCTAAAAACTTTGTTTCACTTGAGGCCTATGCACGACAAACAAATAACAAAATAAGCTGGATAACAAAAATTTACCCTGAGGATCAAAGTATTTTCTTACTTACCTTTGACAACATAGGAAGCGATATTTCCGTTGGGACAGAACTTATGGGAAATTTTAACTTTTCAGACTGGTACAATTTGAATATCAGCGGAAATACATATTATTACGAAATTATCTCAGATACATACAATTCCGGCTCAACATTTACATATAATACACGCCTTAATAACACCTTCAGGATAAAAAGATCAGGAACATCTTTCCAATTGGGAGGTTTTTATTCAGGACCATCAATTACTGCACAAGGAAAAATTACTGCAAATTATGCGGTTAATGCTGGCTTAAGACAAGATTTCCTTGATAGAAAGCTTTCTTTGAGTGTTAATGTAAGAAATGTGTTTGTAACAATGAAACGTGAAAACATAAACGAAACACCACAATTCTATGTTTTCAGTACACGAGGACCAAAAGTACCTTTCGTGAATGTTTCTATTACATATAAAATTAATGATTTTAAACCTCGAAAAGATAGAAATATTGAAGAAAACGGAAGTGGAATAGATGATGGAATTTAATATCATCCATTCTTTAATCCTTTCTATTATTAGTTTTCTTTTATCATAATACCTAATTCATCAAGCTGTTGCTGAGAAATAGGCGATGGAGATTCTATCATAACATCTCTGCCTGCATTATTTTTTGGAAAAGCAATATAATCGCGAATAGAATCCGAACCGCCAAACATAGCACACAACCTGTCGAAACCGAATGCAATTCCTCCGTGAGGTGGAGCACCATATTTGAAAGCATTCATTAAAAATCCGAATTGATTTTCAGCCTCTTCGGGAGTAAAACCTAAATTTTTAAACATCAAAGATTGTAATTCTTTATTGAAAATACGAATTGAGCCCCCTCCTATTTCAACACCATTGATAACTAAATCATAAGCTTTTGCTCTAATCTTTGACGGATAGGTGTCGAATAGCGGAATGTCCTCATCAAAAGGAGATGTGAAAGGATGATGTTTTGCAAAAAATCTCCTGGATTCTTCGTCATATTCCAAAAGAGGAAATTCAATCACCCATAGTGGTGCAAAAGTATCTTTTTGCCTCAACCCCAGTTCATTACCTAATTTTAATCTTAATTCGCTGAGAGCATTCAAAGTTTTGTACTTATCACCAGCCAATATTAAAATTAAATCTCCCTCTTGAGCATGAATTTGTTGTGAAATAATTTTCCAATCTTCTTGAGTATAGAATTTATCTACAGTAGATTTAAAAGTGCCGTCAGCAGAATATTTACAATACACCAATCCTTTAGCTCCAAGATGTGGTTGTTTTACAAATTCTGTCAGTTCATCAAGTTGTTTGCGTGAATATTCTGCAGCATTTTTAACAACAATGGCACCGATATACTTAGCAGAATCAAAAACAACAAAATTTTTCCCTTTAACAATATTTGAAATGTCGTTTATTTCCATTCCAAAGCGTATGTCCGGTTTATCATTACCGTACTTTTCCATTGCTTCGGAATAAGTTATCCGTGGAAAATTATATTCAATTTCAATGTTAAGAATATGTTTGAAAAGATGCTTTACCAAACCTTCGAAGGTTTGGAGAATATCGTCTTGCTCAACGAAAGACATTTCGCAATCAATTTGTGTGAATTCGGGTTGTCTGTCGGCACGTAAATCCTCATCGCGAAAACATTTGACAATCTGGAAATATTTATCCATACCGGCAACCATCAAAAGCTGTTTAAAAGTTTGCGGCGATTGCGGCAAGGCATAAAATTCTCCGGGATGCATTCTTGAAGGCACCACAAAATCTCTTGCACCTTCGGGAGTAGATTTTATCAAAACAGGAGTCTCAACTTCGATGAAACCTTGAGCATCAAGATATTTTCTAACTTCCTGTGCCATTTTGTGACGAAGTAAAAGAGCATTTTTCACCGGATTTCTGCGAATATCGAGATATCTGTACTTCATTCTTAGCTCATCGCCTCCGTCGGTGTTGTCAATAATTGTAAAAGGTGGAATTTCTGACGGATTAAGAATCTTAATATCTTCAACTTTGATTTCTATGTCTCCGGTTGGAATTTTATCGTTTTTACTATATCGTTCGATAACTTCGCCTTTTACCTGAATTACAAATTCTCTACCTATTTTATCAACAGTTTCGATTATTTTTTTATCGGCAGTAGATTCTTCAATAGCAAGTTGAGTGATTCCGTATCTATCGCGTAAATCAATCCATATCATTCCGCCTTTATCCCTTTTTAGCTGTACCCAGCCGCACAAAGTAACCTTTTGACCAACATTTTCGATTCTTAATTCGCCGCAAGTATGAGTTCTGTACATAAATTTATTTTTTAAAAAACTCTGCAAACTTAATAAAATTCTTAAGTATATTTTTAATTTTGACATTGAAATATTCAACTAATAAAAATCAACAATGGCAAAGGAAATTGAAAGAAAATTTTTGGTTGATGAAGATAAATGGGAAAAAGTTAAACCATTAAATTACGAAATTTACCAACAAGGCTATTTATGTATTAAAGATGATTTGATAATCAGGATTCGTCAAACTCCCCAAAAATCATTTTTAACAATAAAATCAGCCAACAAAGGATTTTCGAGAGATGAATACGAATATGAAATACCAGAAAATGATGCTTCTGAAATGTTAAGATATTTAACCGGGAACAAAATTGTAAAAAAACGATATAAAATTAACTTTTCGGGAAAACTTTGGGAGGTTGATGAATTTTTAGAAGAAAATTCCGGACTAATTTTAGCAGAAATAGAATTAAAATTCGAAGATGAGAAATTCGATATTCCGGATTGGATTTCAAATGAGGTAACAGGAGATGAGAGATATTATAACACTTTTTTATCAGAATGCCCTTATGTCAAATGGCAAAAATAATTTCTAAACAAATATTTCTTCGATTAACTTCAACAACTCATTTTTGTTTATAGGTTTAGAAATATATGAATTACAACCGGCATCGAGACATTTTTTTCTATCCTGATCATATCCGAAAGCCGTTTGGGCAATAATTTTAACTTCTTTATTAAACTTTCGTATTTCTTTTACAGCCTCATATCCGTTTAATTCCGGCATTCTGATATCCATTAAAATTAAATCAATACCAGGATTTTTTTTGATAATTTCTACAGCATCTTTACCATTATTGCAAGTATAAATCTGTTTTGAAATTGGTTTCACAATAAGTTTTAGATACAGTTCAGAAATACTGTCATCTTCGGCAATTAAAATATTAAGTTTATCTTTTATTTTATTATTTACTTCAATCTTTTGCTCTTTAGATATTTGAATAGATTGTAAAACGGGGACATAAGGGATAGAGAAATAAAATTCCGTACCTTTTTCATCAGAGTGAACAGAAATTTTTCCACCTAAAATCTCGGTATATGCTTTGGCAATGGCTAATCCGAGACCGGAGCCTTCTTTGGCTTTAATATTTTCGGGGTCGGCCTGCACAAATCTGTCAAAAATACTTGATATTTTATCCTTTGGAATTCCCTCTCCGGTATCTTTTACGTGAAATTCCACATATTTATCTTTAACTTCATACCAGAAACTAACTTCTCCCTCATCAGTATATTTAATCGCATTTTTAATAATATTAGATAAAATTCTGTTCAATAACTCACTGTCTGAAATTATTCTGGCCTTTTCGTTAGTAAGACTTTTGAAATAATTTAACTGAAGATTTTTATTTTTAGCTTGAGGCAAAAAGAATTGAAAATTTTCATCGAGAATACGATTTATATTGCACTCGCCATATTTTGGTTTAATGATACCGGCTTCTGCTTTAGAGATATCAATCAGGTCGTTAATTAGATTCAGCATTCTGTAACCACTGTTTTCTATTATCTGCAAGTACCTTAATCTGTCCTCTTCGGTGAGGTCGGGAGTTTTTAAAAGTTCCACAAATCCCAAAATCCCATTCATAGGCGTGCGAATTTCATGACTCATGTTGGCAAGAAAAGCAGACTTTAATTTATCGCTTTCTTCGGCACGTTCGAGGGCAGATTTGATTAGCAATTCCTGTTTTTTACGCTCTGTAATATCCCTTACAATATAAACAACATGCTTTTCCCCTTTAAAATCAAAAACCGAACCTGAAACAAGACCAATTCTAATATTTCCATACTTATCGTAAAATTCAGCTTCAAAGTCTGTTACAAAGCCTTTAGATTTTATAATTTCAACTAATTCCTCTCGTTTTTTTAAGTCCACCCATAAGTTAAGTGATTTTATACTATTGCCATGAGCTTGTTCCTGTGTTAACCCTGTAATATCAGAGAATCCTTTATTAATAAATACGAGTTGAGCATCAGAAAGTTTTGATATTACTATTGAATCTGAGCTCGTATAAAAAGCATGACGAAACTTATTCTCGCTATCACTGAGTTCTTGCATAGTTTTTTTTAACTCTGTAATATCAGTAGCTATATGAATTATAGACTTAATATTACCCTGGTCATCGAGTAGAGGTGTACAACTTACAAGATAATGTCCGCCAAAAGCAAGCATTTCCATTTCTGCCCCGGAAACTGCTTTTGTTTTGCAAGTTTTTTCAAGTGGACATTTTTCGTGTGGTACATCCTGATCCGGCGAGTGAAAAATCTGCCAGCATTTTAATTTTTTTATTTCTTCCGGTGTTTTTTGAGCTTTTTGACAAAGAGCCTGGTTAACTTCAATTATGTTGTGTTGGACGTCGAGTATCATTGTAGGATGAGATAAGCCATTGAAAATGGCCTCCCATTTTTTTTGTGCTTCTTTAATTTTTGTTGCTGCCTCAACCTGCTCCGTAATGTCGGTATGAGCACCAACCATACGAATGGGCTTTCCGGTGCTATCCTTAAGAACAATTGCTTTATTTTGAATAATTCTGTATGAGCCGTCTTTGTGTCTGAAACGAAAAGTTAGAAAAAAATATTTCTTAGGATTTTCAATAAAATCATTTAATGCTTTCAATTTTTCTTCTTTTTCTTCCGGATGCAAATATTCTACCCAAAGATCAAACTTATTTCCCAATTCATGGTCTTGATAGCCAATCTGAGCTTTCCACTGAGGAGAAAAATAAACTTTATTTTCTATAATATCCCAGTCCCATATTCCTTCTTGAGAAGCATCAATTACAAGACTAAGCCTTTCTTTAATTTCTTCAATTTTTTTTCTTTGGACTGTCCTTTCTGTTATGTCGTTGAAGCTGATTACATATCCGGTTATTTCATTTCTAGTGTTTTTGATAGGCGAAATACTTCCGGCAATAAAAAATTCGGCATTTCCATTAACTTTAATTTTTGTCCCATCCGGAAAAAAAACTGAAGTTTTTGAATTAATTGCATCATCGAAGAAATCAGAAATATTTTTTCTCGTTTCGGGATGAAAAATTTTCAATAAAAAGCTAAACGGTTTTCCGATTATTTTGTCGAGTTCTGTATTCAAAAATTTTAATGCAAACTGATTCACATTACTCATAATACCGTTTAAGTCGGTAGAAATAATTCCCCATGAAATAGAATTCAAAGTTGTTTTAAGAAGTTCTTCACGATTTTCGGCCTCTGCATAGAGTTTTTGTAGCTTTTGATTGGTTTCTGTTAATTCTTCGTTAATAGCAAAATATTCCTCATTAACTGCAGAATATTCTTCGTTTATGGCAGCAATTTCTTCATTTTTGCTTAATAACTCACGATAAAGGCTCGAAATTTTCAAATGAGTTTCTATTCTGGCCAATAACGTCTCTTTCTCGATGGGCTTAACAATATAATCAACAGCACCTGTTTTATATGCCTTTAAAATATAATCCTTATCACTTTGACCTGTAATAAAAATTATGGGTAAATATGCGTTATTTGGATCGGATTTTATTGCAGAAGTCAACTCAAATCCATTTGTTCCCTCAAGACCAATATCCATTAAAATCAGATCAGGATAATCGGATTTTATATAATTAATAGCCTCTTCGGGTTTGGAAGTACTTTTTGTGTGATATCCCTCCTTTTCCAAAATTTTTTGCAAAAATTGAATATTTGTGATATCATCATCAATTATTAAAATTTCTTTTTGCTTTAACTCCATAAAAAAAATACTGCTAATGGTTGTTATTTTCGATAAACAAAGATAACAAATTTTTATAACAAAAAATATAATTAACAAAAACTGTATTTATTTGTGCATATTATTTTTCTATTGAAGATTGTAAAAAACCAATATACACAGTAAAAAATTTACAATAACTTAATATTGAAAAGCAACTGTTTATTAACAATATTAGTAATATTGCGATCTAAAAGTTTTATAAGATGAATTACGGAATTTTTGATTTGCTACAATTGATAGGTTCACTGGTGTTGTTCCTCTTTGGGATGAAATTAATGAGTGAAGCATTGCAAAAAGTTGCCGGAAATAAACTTCGAAACATTCTTGCAGCAATGACATCAAACAGAATTTTTGGAGTTTTTACTGGTTTGTTAATAACGGCAATAATACAATCTTCTTCTGCAACTACAGTAATGGTTGTAAGTTTTGTAAATGCAGGTTTATTGACTCTATCCGAAGCTATTGGAGTAATAATGGGGGCAAATATTGGAACTACAGTTACTGCGTGGATAATTTCACTTTTAGGATTTAAAGTTAAAATAAGTGCCTTAGCTTTACCTTTAATTGGTATAGGTTTTCCATTGATTTTTTCAAAAAATACAAACCGAAAATCATGGGGAGAAGTAATAATGGGCTTTGCCCTTTTATTCATGGGATTGGATTTATTAAAGAATTCTGTTCCGGACATAAATTCTAACCCTGATATATTAGTTTTCCTGCAGAATTTTACAGGTTTCGGGTTTGGCAGCGTGTTAATATTTTTATTGATTGGAACACTATTAACCATAGTACTCCAATCATCAAGTGCCACTTTGGCATTAACACTTGTAATGTGTTATAACGGATGGATAAACTATGAAATGGCTATAGCTATGGTTTTAGGTGAAAACATTGGTACAACAATTACAGCAAATCTGGCAGCATTGATTGGAAATACTTCGGCAAAGCGAGCTGCATTATCTCATACTGTATTTAATGTTTTTGGTGTTATCTGGATCTTAACTCTATATCGTCCGATAATAAAATTAATAGCAGGATTTGCCGAAAGCATGGAAGGAGTTAATCCATTTTTTGAGGCAACAGCAATTCCAATAGCTTTATCAATATTCCATACAAGTTTTAACGTTACAAATACCTTAATACAAATCTGGTTTGTAAAATACATAGAAAAAATCGTTTGTTTTGTAATCAAAAAACGCAAAGATGATGAAGAAGAATTTGAATTAAAATACTTACAAACCGGTTTACTTTCAACTGCAGAATTATCTATACTTCAAGCCAGAAAAGAAGTAAATGAATATGCGCGAAAAGCACAAAAAATGTTTGAGCAAGTTAAAAAACTTTTTGCTGAAACGGATGAAAAAGAATTTGGAAAACTTCTGGATAAAATTTATGAAAACGAAACAAAAATGGATAAAATTGAGGTTGAGATTGCAAATTACCTGACAAAAGTTTCACAAGAGGATTTAAGTATTGATGGAGCAAGAAAACTTCGTACTTTGCTAAAAATCAGTGATAATATTGAAAGTTTAGCTGATTGTGCTAACAATATTGCCAGAGTTTTGGAAAGAAAACATAAAAAACTAATTTGGTTTACTCCAGAACAAAGAAATGATATACTCGAAATGTTTGCACTTATTGATAAAAGTTATGATATAACCTTAAATTTGCTTTTCGATATTACTCATGACGAAATTTCATTAGAACAGATCAACGAAATTGAAAACGAAATCAACAATTTGAGGAATAAACTTAAAAAACAAAACTCCAAAAACATTAAAGAAAATAAATATACATATAAGTCAAGTGTTGTTTACATTGATATAATTACAATTTGCGAAGCTTTAGGTGATCATTTGTTGAATATATGCCAAGCTTTATATACTCAAAACAAAGATTTACAAAATTTAAAAATAAATCAATAAAAAAAAAGCCTTCCGACGGAAGGCTTTTTTTAAAGTTAATCTTAATTAAAAAGTGTAATTAAGTCCTATTACTATTGGGTTAAGAGAAGGTCCTTTGTCTTTTGCGTATAAATTATTCAAATCATAAGTAGCAAAAATATTAACATCAGAAACCCCGAATAAAACTTTTACTCCATATCTGTACGAACTCAAATAATAGTGGTTTTTATTTTTGAATTTAATTGTTGGACCGTCTTCTGTTGCAAATTCATATTTAACATATCCGCCCAGTCTGTAGCCTCCATAAACGCCAGCACCAATTCTAAACATGCTTCTGTTTACTCCATAATTTTTTTCACCAAAATGTACCATTGGAGTAAATGAAACATTTACATAAGGTACTGTAGTTTTGCTTTTATAAAATTTGGTATTGACAAGGTCCTTAGTAAAATAAACACCATCGTCATTCATTCCAACACGAGTTGATTTATCCTGATATTTGAAATTATACCATGAAAAGTCAGCTGCGAGATCAAATGAAATAGGTTTTGCAACATAATATCTTAATCCCCAACCGAATCCAATATACCAGGAACCCCAGGGTTTAACAGTATACTGGGCATTAAAATCACTTGGAAAAACATAATTTTCCATATAATTATTTGCTCCAAAATCAAATGTCCCTAAAAAGTGGAGATTTTTTTGTTTTTTCTTACTGTCAATATTTACTTCAAAATTAATGTTTTTAGGTTGGCTTTCTTTTATTCCTTCGAGTTCAACAACAATGTTTTTATCAACGTTTTTTACACTCATTGTAATAACCGAATCAAGTCCGTCCATTTCTTCTTCGAGCTGCATAAGGACTTTTTCGAGATTGCTCATAACTTCATCAAAATCGCTGTTCAGCTGATCAATGTTGTTAATACTGTTAACGATAATAACTATTTCGTTGTTGTTTTTTGTTTTTATTCTAATTGTATCATCAACAAAATGATTTGATGAATAAGTTTTTTGAGCAGAAAACATCAAAACAGCAAGCAAAATCATACCAAATAAACCTAACTTTTTCATAATTTTAAATTTTACTATTATTACTTTATTATTCTAAAATTGCTAACATTAAATTTTCTTTTGCTAATTTTAAATTCCTGTATTTCTCACCTATATCAATTCTTTTAACAAAATACTCAACAGTATTCAAAACATTTTTTATTTTACTTTTTTGGGGAGTTTTAATTATTTCAATTGTAAACAAAACTTCCTCTTTGCTTGAATTTTCAAATTCAGTAAAGTCAAATTTGTTTATATTATAATCCATACGATTTTCAATGGGAGTAATTTCTATCAGTGCAAGATTTTCTAAAAATTCTGATTTTTCCGGAATACTCGTTTCATCATCATGTTTTGGTAAGTCTAAAACATCTCTAACTTTTTTAATTTCGCTTGTATTTACTTGTGTTTCCTCATTTTTTTCTTCTTTAAACTTCTTATTTTCAACGGTATGCTTAGTATTTTCTATTATGTTTAGAGACTCGACGGAATTTAATCCTGCAGTGATAGTTTGAATTTCTTTTAAATTATTCCTCAAATCGTTTTTAAAGTAACTTAAATAAAATTGAGAGATTAAAATAATGGTTACAGTTGCTGCAATAGCGTAAAATGCTTTTTCATATTTAACAAAAACACTGCCTCTTTTTAGTTTCTGTTTAAAAGGATATTTAATTTTTAAATTTGGTTTAATTACGGTTTTTGAATATAAATCAAATTCCTCTGCAAGATTTTTGTCCTTAGATATTTTGTCTTCAAGAAGTTTTGCTTGATTAGCATCGAGAGTATTTTCAAGCTTTGATATAATTAAATGTGAAATTATATTTCCAGATTTCAATTCATTTTTATCATCATAAGAAACCGTAATATCCGGAGCTATCGGGGGAAAATCAGGATCGCAAAGTTCAGAAGAAATATCCGGATGCTTTTCAAGAAAATCAAAAAGTTCTTGTTCAATTTCATAGCTTAATTTTCCGTCAAGAAAATCAATCCAGTATTCCGGATAGTTATTTATGTTAATTTTTGTCATCGTATTATTTCTTTATAATTAACCAAAAAGTTCTTTAGATTTTGTCTTGCTCTGAAAATATAAACTTTAACCTGAGATTCACTTAATCCGGTTATTTCAGAAATTTCTTCATAAGTGTATCCTTCATAGTCTCTAAGCAAAACAACAGCCCGTTGGGTTTCGTTTAGTTTTAACAAAGCCATATTCAGTATTTGACTCAATTCCATTTGCTCATTCTGATTATACTGAATATTCGTGTTTAATAAAAACTCTTTTCCGGCTTCGTTTACAATTTTATTATGTCTTAAATTATCAATCATTCTATTGTAGGCCGTTTTAAAAAGGAATGATTTTGCTTTATCGAATTCGATATTTTCGTAATTAAGCCAAAGTCTTTCAAAAGAATCTTGTACAATATCTTGAGCTAAAAATTCATCCTTAATGTTAGAAAGGATGAATCTGTAAACAGAATCGGCAAATTTATCAACTACTATGTTGTATTGTTTCGTATTCATACCACACATCTGACGGTTATGGTATGAAAAAAGTTACAGGGAAGTCAAAAATTAATATTCTTTTATTCAAAAATTCCGGATTTTCTAACAATATTACCGTTCTCGTATTCTATCTCACCTACCTGATCACCGTTTTTATCATAAAATGTCCAAATTCCTACAGGGATATCGTTTTTATAATTTTTAACAAAACGCAATCTACCGTTATCGTAGTAAACTTCACTTTTGCCATCTCTGAGTCCATTAGAATAATTACCAAGACTCCAAATTGTGCCATTTTCATAATAAGAAAGCCACAATCCATCTCTTTTATCATTAACCAATTTTCCTTCAATGAAAACTTTCCCGGATTGATAAAAAATCTTTTCGTATTTTTCTGAGGGATTATTTTTATCCACGAAGTGAACTTTCATAACCTTACCGTTATCAAAAGTATCAATAACGACAGGTTTAGTTCCGGGAGGTATAATCATTAAATCAGAATTTTGAGATATTTTTTGAGGTTCTTTATCAATCTCTGTGTTACTTTTTTTGTTTTCTTTACAAGAAATTCCAAAAAATATTATCACCCAAATTCCTACAAATATCTTTGCTTTCATAGATTTTTTTTTTGCAAAAATACACATATTTTCAAAAATATTAAAGATAATAAGATGAGGCAAAACAAAGAAAATTATGACTAATGTTTTCAAATTAAAATA
The DNA here is from genome assembly GCA_937982115.1 of uncultured Bacteroidales bacterium. Lineage (GTDB taxonomy): Bacteria > Bacteroidota > Bacteroidia > Bacteroidales > ML635J-15 > Bact-19. Next base: position 23,538 of record CALJNE010000067.1, read on the forward strand.
TTATTGTATCTTTGTTCGCCAATTTTTTAAAAGATGAGACAAAAGACAATCGAAAAAGAGGTTAAATTAAGTGGTCAGGGGCTACATAACGGAAAATATAATACTTTAACGATTAAGCCGGCAAAACCAAATACCGGATATGTTTTTGTTAGAACAGATTTGGATAATAAACCGGAAATTTCCGCCTTGTGTGATTATGTTACAGATACCAGCAGAGGAACAACTTTAAGCAAAAACGGAGCATCGGTCAATACCATTGAACATTTATTGGCAGCCACTTATGCTCTTGGAATAGATAATGTAATCTTCGAAATAGATGGACCTGAAGTTCCAATTCTCGACGGCAGTTCAAAGTATTTTATCGAAGCTTATCATAAAGCCGGAATTGTTGAGCAGGATGCAGAATTGGTTGTTTATGATATTAACGAAAACATAACTTTTCATGATGAAGAAAGAGACATTGAAATAAATATCTTTCCCGACAAAAATTATAATCTAAAAGTACTTGTTGAATATAAATCCGATTTATTTTCAAATCAATATGCATTTCTTAATAACCTGAAAGATTTTTCTACTGAAATTGCATCGTGCAGAACATTTGTTTTTTTAAGCGAATTAGAACCATTATTAAGACTAAACTTAATAAAAGGCGGTGATCTTGATAATGCAATTGTTATTGTTGATAAAGAATCTACTCAGGAAGAGTTTGACAGACTTGCCAAGTTGTTTGGAAAACCAAGTTTAGAAGTTCAACAATCAGGAGTATTAAACAATCTGAAATTATTCTATAATAATGAACCCGCAAGGCATAAATTGCTCGATTTAATTGGGGATCTGGCATTATGCGGATTCCGTTTCAATGCATCAATAATTGCAAGACGTCCGGGTCATTATGGGAATACTCAAATGGCAAAATTACTTAGACAACATATCCTCAGCCAAAAAGAAAAACTTAAAAAAGCGTCTATTCCTGTTTATAATCCTGATGAAACACCTTTGATGGATATTAATAAAATTAAAACTTTTTTACCTCATAGATTTCCTTTTCTTTTTGTGGATAAAATTATAAAATTAACTGATACAGAAGTCGTTGGTGTTAAAACAGTAACAAATGACGAATATTATTTCCAGGGTCATTTTCCTAACGAGCCTGTAATGCCCGGAGTACTTCAAATAGAAGCAATGGCTCAAACAGGAGGGATTTTGGTGCTAAATACTGTTCCTGATCCTGAAAATTATCTAACATTTTTCTTAAAAATTGATAATGTAAAATTCAGGAAAAAAGTTGTTCCCGGAGATATATTGGTAATGAAACTCACATTACTTGAACCTATCAGACGAGGAATTGCTCACATGAAAGGAGAAAGCTATGTCGGAACAGAACTTGTAAGTGAAGCAGAAATGTATGCACAAATAGTTAAATCTAAAGAATAAGATCTCATGAATCAACCACTGTCATTTGTTCATAAAGATGCACAGATTGCTCAAAATGTAGTTATTGAGCCTTTTGTAACTATTGCAAAAAATGTTGTTATTGGAGAAGGTACCTGGATTGGTCCGAATGTAACAATCATGGAAGGTTCAATCATTGGAAAAAATTGTAAAATATTTCCCGGTGCTGTTATAGGAGCTATTCCTCAAGATTTAAAATTTAAAGGAGAAGCATCAACTGCCGAAATCGGAGATAATACTGTTATACGCGAATGCGTAACCATAAATAGAGGTACTGCTGCCAAAGGACGAACAGTTGTTGGAAGTAATTGTCTATTAATGGCTTATGTTCACGTTGCTCACGATTGTGAAGTTGGTGATAATGTTATTCTTGTAAATGGTGCGACTTTAGGTGGAGAAGTAAGAGTTGATGATTTTGCTATTATAAGTGCAAATTCCTTGATACATCAATTTTGTCATATTGGAGCACATACCATGCTTGCAGGAAATTCACTTGTTGACAAAGATGTACCGCCTTTTATAAAAGCAGCAAGATATCCTCTTTCTTATGCCGGCGTAAATTCAATCGGTCTGAGAAGAAGAAATTTCTGCAACGAAAAGATTAATCAAATACAAGATATCTATCGCCACCTATATAACAAAGGGATGAATGTTTCTCAAGCTGTGGCATTTATTGAGGCTGAACTTCCGGCAACTAAAGAACGCGACGAAATTATTCTCTTCATTAAAAACTCAAAAAGAGGCATTATTAAGGGTTATTTTGATAAATCCGATACAACATTGTTTTAATGTTTTAAATAATTTTAAAGCTTTAAAAGCCTAAAACGAGCTAATTTAAGCTCGTTTTTTTATTAAATTAAGTAAGCCTCTGAATAATACTTTGCGATAAAAATAACGAGAGCTACCCGGGCGGATAGCTCTCGTTTGCTTACTAAGACAAATAAGGGATGTGTATAAGGGAAATTTTTACCCGCATTTAGAATAACCGCATTCAGAACAAATGATGCAACCATCCTGATAAACCAGAGTATCTTCTTGTCCGCAACCGGGGCATTTATCTCCTTTTTTAGATGCCTTTGTTCCATTAGGAATATATTTTCTAAGTGCACGTTCAACTCCGTTTTTCCATGTGTTGATATTATCGCTGTCGAGTTCGAGAGATGAAACTAATTCAACGACTTTTTCAATAGGCATTCCATGGCGTAAAACTCCGGAAATCAATTTTGCATAATTCCAATAAGTTTTATCGAATTGATGCGATAATCCTTGGAAGGTGGTAGCATAACCGTATTTATTTATGTACTGGAAATCATATCTCGAAGTTCCGTCTTCGAGTCTTTCTTTAATAATTCTACCAGTTTCAACAGTAGTTGGAATATTTAAAACATCTTCTTCTACTCTTCCGGTAAATATTTCGTAAGGTGTTCCGTTCAATAATCCGACAAAAGCAATCCATTTTTCTTTATTATTCTGAAACCTTACAATATCTGCATCAAGAACCTTAGGACGTTTAAGCTCAATTACCTGAGGTTTATTATTCTTTTCGGAAACTAAAACTCCACTGCGAGAACCTTCTCTATAAACGGTAACACCTTTACATCCGACTTTCCAGGCTTCGAGATAACATTCAGCAACAGTTTCTTCAGAAACGTTTTCAGGCATGTTTATGGTTACACTTATGCTATGGTCAACCCATTTCTGAATTCTGCCCTGCATCCTGACTTTATTGAGATAATCAATATCTTCAGCAGTTGCTTTATGATAAGGTGATTTAGCAACTATTTCATCAATTTTTTCCGAAGGCATGCTCAATACCTCGTCAATATTGTAGCCATTAACTTTAAGCCAAGTAATGAACTTGTGGTGGAAAACTTTGTATTCTTCCCATTTATCGCCTTGTTCATCAGTGAAATCAACGCGTGCTTCAGGGTCATTCGGATTGACTTTTCTTCTACGTATATAATAAACTCTGAATACTGGTTCAATACCTGAGGTTGTTTGAGTCATCAAACTTGTTGTGCCGGTAGGAGCGATTGTAAGCAATGAAATGTTTCTTCTGCCCCAGGTTTCCATCTCCTTAACAAGTTCCGGATCAGCTTCTCTCAAACGGTTGATAAACGGGTTATTTTTTTCTCTTTGTGCATCATAAATTCCAAAGAATCCACGTTCTTTAGCCATTTCTACTGAAGAACGATATGCTTCCAGAGCAAGAGTTTTTTGAACTTCCTCTGCAAAATCCACGGCAACATCAGAACCATAAGTAAGACCAAGAGCTGCCAACATATCACCTTCGGCAGTAATACCTAAACCGGTACGACGACCTTCTTCGGCTTTACGTTTAATATTTTCCCATAATTTTCTTTCTACTCTCTTTATTTCAATATCTTCTGGATCACAATTTATTTTATTCAGAATGGCGTCAATTTTTTCCAATTCCAGATCTATGATATCATCCATCATTCTTTGAGCATAGCGAACATGTTGTTTGAATTTATCGAAATTGAATTTTGCTTGAGGAGTAAATGGATTATCAACATAAGAATATAAATTTATAGCCAATAATCGGCAAGAATCATAAGGACAGAGAGGTATTTCACCGCAAGGATTTGTAGATACTGTTCTGAAACCTAAATCAGCATAACAATCAGCAACAGATTCTTTTATTATAGTGTCCCAGAAGAGAATTCCGGGTTCTGCAGATTTCCATGCATTGTGAATAATCTTATTCCAGAGTTTTCTGGCATCAATTTCTTTTCTGAATTTCGGACTTTTATCATCAATAGGATATTGCTGAATATAAGGTTTATTTTCGATTACAGCCTGCATAAAGTCATCGGTGATTTTCACAGAGACATTTGCACCGGTAATTTTTCCTTCTGTAAGTTTAGCATCAATAAAATCTTCGCTATCGGGATGTTTTATTGAAACACTAAGCATCAACGCACCACGACGACCATCTTGAGCAACTTCTCTGGTAGTGTTTGAATATCTTTCCATGAAAGGAACAATACCTGTAGAAGTGAGAGCGGAATTTTTTACAGGAGATCCTTTAGGACGTAGATGAGAAAGATCGTGACCTACTCCTCCCCTACGCTTCATTAATTGAACCTGCTCCTGATCTATTTTCATTATACCGCCATAAGAATCTGTCAATTTTTCGTGACCTATAACAAAACAGTTTGAAAGAGAAACTATCTGCATATCGTTACCTATTCCGGACATAGGTCCACCTTGAGGCACAAGATATCTGAAATCCTTTAGCAAATCATAAATCAGCTCTTCAGACATTGGATTTTCATATTTGCATTCTATGCGATAGATTTCCCTTGCTATTCTCCTGTGCATATCGTCAGGAGTAAGCTCGTATAGATTACCATCAGAGTCTTTTAAGGCATACTTATTAATCCAAACGCGAGCTGCTAATTGATCTCCGCCAAAATAATCGGTGCTGGCTCTCATGGCTTCAGCATCACTGAAAATTTTTCTTTCCACTTCTTTCGTTCTTAATTCTTTTTCATTCATAATTTCATTACCTTGCATAACTCAAATTTTTATTTTCTCTTTTTCAACAGTTTAACAGCATCCTTTGTCTGCTATTTTCGACACACTAAATTAAATTAATTAAAAATACAATTTTTGATAGTTTATTAACAGCAAATTGATAAAAAGTTAATATCATATATAATAGTCCTATTTTCAAGCAGTTGAAATTTTCCAAATATTTTTTGAAAAATAAATATTAACTACTTGAATGGCTTGAAAATACTAATGTAAAACCCGTTATTAAAGATTTTTTTAACAATATCAAGTTAATTTTAGAACATTGATAAGAAAAAGATTGGCAAAATGCTGAATATCAATAACTTAATAGAGTTTATTTAAAATTAACAAATCGGAATCTAAAAAGAAATTTCAATAAATATTCATTTCTAAAATATCAAAAAATATTCACATTAATGACATTTTATTTAATATTTTGAGTGTACTTTGAGCATTTTGTGAAAAATATGTTTTTGATAGATTAGATATATTTATGAGTTTTTTAGAATCATAAATTATACTATTTATAATATTTTCTAATTCTAAATAAGAATTAAAAGAAAATGCCACTCCCAGTTCTAATAATTGAATTGCTTCAAAAAACTTTTTATGATTTGGACCAAAAGCCACAGGTATTCCATAAACAGCAGGCTCCAGAACATTGTGAATTCCTTTTCCGAAACCACCTCCAACATAAGCCAGGCTCGCATAGCGATACACTTTGGATAATATTCCTATCGAATCTATTATAATAACTTCCGGCAAGTTTTCAGCTGTATTCAATTTACTTAATCTTCCGGTTGTTAGTTTTATGTTTTTTTCGAGGAATAAAATATTTTCTTCATTCACTTCATGTGGAGCAATGATGTATGAAAACACATTTTTGTGTTTATTAATAAATTCAATAATAAATTTTTCATCTGCTCTCCAGGTGCTTCCAAAAACCAAACATTTTTTGCCTGTACAGTATTTTTCGAGAATTTGATTATTATAAGTTTCACGTGAAACGTCAATAACTCTGTCAATTCTTGTATCACCGGCAACTAAAGTATTATTTATTCCATGTTTTTTTAATAATTTTTCGGAAAATTCATTCTGTACAAAAATTGTTTTGAAGCTCTTCAAAGTTTGGAGATAAAACTTGCCGTAAAACTTAAAGAAAATCTGATTTTCTCTGAAAATTGCACTAACCAAATAAGAAGGAATATCACGTTTTTTGAGTTCGTGCAAAAAATAATGCCAGATTTCGTATTTAACAAAAATGACAGCAACGGGATTTACAATATCAATGAACATTTTTGCATTCGAAGGGGTATCAAATGGAATATAAGTGACGTAATCAGCATGCTTATAATTTTTGCGAATTTCGTACCCGCTTGGGCTAAAGAAAGTTACTAAAACCTTGTAATTCAAAGATTTGGCTTCAATTTGCTTTTTTATCTCTTCAATTAAAGACCTTCCCTGTTCAAATTCTCCGAGCGAAGCACAGTGAAACCAGATATATCGGGAATTTTCATCAATATTTTGGCGAAGCAAAGTAAAAAGGTTTCGCCGGCCCTTAATCATTTTTGCAGCTTTTTCGCTAAATACAGCTGCTAAGTTTATTGCAAGAAAGTAAGTACGAGTAATGATTTTATAAAAAAGCATGTTCTAATAGTAATAGAATTTCTGCGGATTTCTCTTATAAAGGGGCAAAATCCAGCCTGCTCTGATTCCAAAAAGATAATCCTTATATAAATTATCATCGCGAGACATGGTATCGAAATTATAATCTCTTCTGTTTTTTGTGAAGGCTTGATAAAACTCTAATCCGAAATAGAAGTTAATCATCCTTTTGTTGTCGAGGTATTGATATCCGATAAATTCTTTGAATGCCAATCCATTACTTAATCTGTCGTAACCTTTTTTATAATCACCAAGCACAGGGGGAGTATTATTATCTTTGTTTTCGATGTGTATTTTATGTTGTAAAATTCCGCTGCTCAGGTTGAAAAAAATTCCCGAGTTAGGATTCGGATTAAAAACATTGAATAAATAACCTGTTTTTATGCCTGCATAAAAGCCTCTTTCACTTAAAGCAATTGTTCCGTATTCACCGTAACGATTGATAATATTTCCGCTCTGAGTCATTATGCCTTCAAGTATTGATTCCCAACCTTTTACAATAGGGCCAAAGAGATAACTACACTCAGCCCCAATCATAAAATTAGATTTATGCTTAAAATTAACTCCAGCTCCAATCATTGAAGAAAAACCAAATCTATTTGCCAGATCGCCGGCAGGAAGATGGAATGAATAGTTAATTTCGCATTGTAAAATATTAATAGAGGAATCCGAAACCTGCGATTTTACTCCGTAAGTAAATGCGAAAACTAAAAAAGCTGATATTATTACTTTTCGAAAATTCATAATGCAAAATTAGAATTTTTTTTAAAGACAATTACATTATTCAAAAATTATTAACGCAGAATTGGTTTAAATATTTCTTACCATTAAAATAATGATAAATAGATATTGATTTATCAAGTTCATCAAATAGTGTAAGATAAAATTTAAAAAACTTTAAAATTTTGCTTCAAAAATTTATATTTGCGTAAACTATAAATTTATAAACATGTGCGACGATAAGAAGATTATTTTTTCGATGGTGAATGTTAGTAAGGTTATTCCGCCAAACAAAACTATTTTGAAGGATATTTACCTTTCATTTTTTTATGGAGCAAAAATTGGAATAATCGGGTTGAACGGTTCGGGGAAATCAACTTTATTGAAGATTATTGCAGGAATTGATAAATCTTACAATGGAGAAGTAGTTTTCTCTCCGGGTTATTCTATTGGTTATTTGCCACAGGAACCAGAACTCGACAACTCAAAAACTGTGAGACAAATAGTTGAAGAAGGTGTTGCAGAAGTTGTTAAATTATTACAAGAATATGAAGAAATAAATAACAAGTTTGCTGAGCCCATGAGTGATGATGAGATGGCAGCACTAATCGAGAAACAGGGAGAAATTACTGAAAAGCTGGATCATCTTGATGCCTGGAATCTCGACAGCAAACTTGAAAGAGCAATGGATGCTCTCAGATGTCCCGAACCGGATGCTTTAGTGCAAAATCTTTCAGGAGGAGAGCGTCGTAGGGTGGCATTATGCAGACTTTTACTTCAAGAACCCGATATCTTATTGCTCGATGAGCCGACAAATCATCTTGATGCAGAATCAATACATTGGCTTGAACAACACTTGCAACAATATAAAGGTACTGTAATAGCCGTAACTCACGACAGATATTTTCTGGATAATGTTGCCGGCTGGATATTAGAATTAGACAGGGGAGAGGGCATACCATGGAAAGGTAATTATTCTTCGTGGCTGGAACAAAAAACTCAACGTCTTGCCATGGAAGAAAAACAAGAATCAAAGCGTCGCAAAACTCTTGAAAGAGAGCTCGAATGGGTAAGAATGGCACCAAAAGCCAGACATGCCAAATCTAAAGCCAGATTGTCGGCCTACGAAAAACTTTTAAACGAAGACGTTAAGCAAAAAGAGGAAAGATTGGAAATATATATTCCAAACGGCCCAAGACTTGGCGATAAAGTTATTATTGCTAATAATATTTCAAAAAGTTTTGATAATAAAATTTTATTTGAAAATTTCAGCTTTAATCTACCGCCGGCAGGTATTGTTGGAATTATCGGACCTAATGGAGCTGGTAAAACAACTCTATTCCGCATGATTATGGGACTACAAAATCCCGATAGTGGCACGATAGAAATTGGGGAAACCGTAAAACTCGGTTATGTTGACCAGCAACACGAGGAAATAGATCCTGAAAAAACTGTTTATCAGGTAATTTCGGGAGGCAATGAATTAATTCAAATAGGAGGGAGGTCAATTAATGCAAGAGCTTACATCGCAAGATTTAATTTCACGGGTGCAGATCAGGAGAAAAAATGCGGTGTGCTTTCGGGCGGAGAAAGAAACAGACTACATCTGGCCATGACATTGAAATCAGAAGCAAATGTACTCTTACTTGACGAACCTACCAATGATATTGATGTTAATACATTGCGTGCACTGGAAGAAGGTCTTGAAAACTTTGCAGGTTGTGCAGTTATTATTACTCACGACAGATGGTTTTTAGACAGAGTAGCAACTCATATAATAGCATTTGAAGGTGATTCAAAAGTTGTGTATTTCGAAGGCACATATTCCGAATATGAAGAAAACAGAAAAAAGAGACTTGGTGATGCTCCACAAAAATTCAAATACAGAAAACTAATGTAAAAATGAGTTTTTCATTTAAACTATTAGTTTCAATTCTCTTACTTACATTTGTGTCAGTCAATATATCTTTGTCTAAAGACGCTAACACTACCGATAGTTTAGTTCAAATTACAATTTTTGGAAACGATTGTAATAAATCATCTGCTTATTGCGACTTAGCATATTTATATCTCGACTCTTTACCGGATCTATCGGCTTTCTATTCACAAAAAGCTCTGTATTACTCAGAAAAATGCGGAAATAGACAAAATATTTCTTTCGCAAATATTATGCTAGGAACAAGTCTTCTTATGAGGGCTAATTACAATGCAGCAATTGAATATTTCCGTAAAGCAGAAAAAATTGCCTTAGAAGATTCCAATTACCAACAACTGCATACTATTTATAATAATGTGGGTATTATATTTAAAAATCTGAACAATTTTTCTTTAGCTGAAAAGTACTATAGTAAAGGATTAGATTACTCTTTTTTAAGTAATGATAAACAGGCTATTATACAATCTCTAATAAATCTTGCAAATATAAATTATCTCTATAAAAATTCAGAAAAATCTCTCGAGTTATATTTTCAAGCACTTAAGATTTGTTATGAAAATCAAAAGGAAACGGAAATTGAAATATCTACAATATTTAATAACATTGCTACAATCTACTATGACAGAGCTGAATTACAAAAAGCTGAAGATTACTGGAAGAAATCATTAGATGTATTTATAAAGAATGATTTATTTTATTATCAAGCAATAATTTATAACAATTTATTTGAACTAAAATTTAAACAAAATAATATCTCTCTTGGCGAAAAATATTTGCAAATGGCGGAGAAGATTTTTGATAGATATGAATATTTAGAATCACAAAAAAATCTTCACTTAACAGCTTATGAGTTATATAAACACAGGTCTGATTTTGAAAAAGCACTTTTTCATTACGAGAAATCAATGGAAATATCCCGAAAAATTGAGGATATTGAACTCAAAAGAATTATTGAAGACATAAATGCTAGATATACTCTTGACAGCATTAAAACGGAATTAAAATCACAGGCACTAATTATAAAACATAAGGAAACAAAAGAAAAATATATTAGAATAGCTACAATTTTCTTATTCGTAATAATTCTACTTTTGATTTATATTGTATATTCTAATAAACTAAATATCAAAAGATTGAACAAATTAAACGACAAATTAAATATTGCATTGAGAGAGATAGAAAGCAATCTTGAATACTCCGAAAATTTTCTTACTAAATTAAAGCTATCTGACGGCAATAATTTTAAATATAGCTCTTTTGTTTTTGACAGACCAAAAATGAAAATAGGAGGAGACTTTTATTATTGTGAAAGCAATTCTGATTCGTCATATTTTGTTTTGGGTGATAGTACTGGTCATGGTGTATCAGCGGCATTTCTTACTGTAGTTTCATTAACTAATATTAAAAGGTTAATTTCTGAAAATAAAAGTCCTTCTGAAATTTTAAATTATATTAACAGTATATTTTGCCAAATAAATGATTCTTCAGCAATAAGCGAAAGTTTATGTTTATCTATAATAAAAATTAGAAATTCTAAACTTGAATATGCCGGATCGAAACATAGAATTTGGAAGTATATATCAAGTACCGGACAAATTGAAGAATATAAAACAGATAATCAAATTATAGGATTGGATAGAAGTTATGAATTTAATCTTTATTTCACAGAGATTTTTCAATCAGATCAGATTTTTCTTTCGAGCGATGGTTTTGTTGACCAGTTTAACAATGACGGTACTGAAAAGATTAAATACAAACGTTTCAAAGAACTTTTAAAAGAATGTGCCAGTATAGAAATTGAAAAACAAGCTGAATTATTGGAGAGCTTTATGGAAAATTGGAAAGGTTCAAATGAACAAACTGATGATATACTTGTTGCAGGAATAAAAATTTAATAGTTTTGCAAGAAAAAAATGATTGACAATAGGTATGATGTAATAGTTGTAGGGGCAGGGCATGCCGGTTGTGAGGCAGCGGCAGCGGCAGCAAATCTTGGCAGCAAGACATTGTTAATTACAATTGATATGTTGAAGATCGCACAGATGTCATGTAATCCTGCTATAGGAGGGGTAGCAAAAGGACAACTTGTTAGAGAAATTGATGCACTTGGTGGATTTTCCGGAATAGTTACCGACAGGTCAATGATTCAGTTTCGCATGCTGAACATGTCGAAAGGACCGGCAATGTGGAGTCCCAGAGCTCAATGCGACAGAACTGTTTTTAGTTTAGAATGGAGAAAAATTCTTGAATCCATTCCTAATCTGGATCTCTGGCAAGATTCAGTTGTTAAAATACTTGTCGAAAACGATACAGTCATCGGAGTTGAAACTTACCTTGGAGTACAGTTTAAAGCCAGAGCAGTAATTTTAACCACGGGCACATTTCTTAACGGGCTAATGCACATTGGGAAAACAAAGCTAAAAGGAGGACGTATATCTGAACCAGCAGCATATGGGTTAACTGAATCTTTACAAGAATACGGATTCACGTGGGACAGAATGAAAACAGGTACTCCGGCAAGACTCGACGGCAGAACAATTAATTTCAGTAAATTAACAGCACAACCGGGAGATGAAGTTATAATTCCTTTTTCGTACTTGCATAAATACAATCAAACCTTTTTAGAACAACGTTCTTGTTATATAACTTACACCAACGAAATTGTTCACGAAACATTACTATCCGGTTTAGATGAATCGCCTTTGTATGATGGCACAATAACAAGTATTGGTCCGAGGTATTGTCCGAGTATAGAAACTAAACTTGTAACTTTCCCCGACAAAGATCGCCATCAATTATTTCTTGAACCAGAAGGAGTAAATACAGTTGAGTATTACATAAATGGATTTAGCAGTTCGTTACCATGGAAAGTTCAATACGAATCGCTGCGTAAAATTCCCGGACTTGAAAATGTGAAAATATTCAGACCGGGTTATGCTATTGAATATGATTTTTTTCATCCAACTCAACTATTTAATACATTAGAAACAAAAATCATCAAGAATCTTTATTTTGCCGGACAGATAAACGGAACAACAGGATATGAGGAAGCAGCAGCTCAAGGTATTATAGCCGGAATAAACGCCCATTTAAAGATAAATGAAAAAGAAGAATTTACTTTAAACAGGGATCAGGCTTATATTGGAGTACTTATAGACGACCTTGTTACAAAAGGGGTGGATGAACCATATCGCATGTTTACTTCCAGAGCTGAATTTAGAATTTTACTACGTCAGGATAATGCTGATATACGCCTTACTGAACTTTCACACAGAATAGGGCTCGCTTCTGATGAACGCATAAAAGTTCTCGAAGAAAAATTGCATGCAAGAGATACTTTGCTTGATTATTTTGCAAAACAGAGTTGTAAACCAGATAAAGTTAATCCCATACTGATTGAAAAAGGTTCCAGCGAAATTAAACAAAGCGTAAAATTGCAAAATCTCATTAACAGACCAAATATTAAAGCTCATGATTTTATTGAGGTTTTTCCAAGATATAAAAAATTAATTGAAAGTTTTGGAAATAGGGTAGAAGAATATTTAGATAGTGTTGAAATAACAATTAAATATTCCGGTTATATAGAACGAGAAAAATTACTTGCAGAAAAATTACGTAGATTAGAAAACATAGAAATTCAAGGTAAGATAAATTATGCTGAATTAAAATCTCTCTCAACTGAAGCGAGAGAAAAACTGATTAAAATTAATCCCAAAACTATAGGACAAGCATCAAGAATTAGTGGAGTTTCGCCATCGGATATCAGCGTTTTATTAGTATATTTGGGTAGATAAAAAATGTTCCACGTGAAACATTTGAATATAAATTATTGTAAATAAGTAAGTTATGAAAAAAATTACAGGAAAATTAGTTGATTTATTTAGTAGAAAAATTTTTAATGCTGAATTATCAATCGAAAATGGTAAAATATCCGACATTAAGAAAGTTAATACCGAATTTGAGAATTACATTGTTCCGGGTTTAATAGATTCACACGTTCATATAGAAAGTTCAATGCTGATACCATATCAATTTGCCAAATTAGCAGTTCAAAACGGAACCGTTGCAATTGTAACTGATCCCCATGAAATTGCTAATGTACTAGGTAAAAATGGAGTTGAGTTTATGATAAACAATGCAAAGTCAACACCTTTAAAAACATTTTTCTGTATCCCTTCCTGTGTACCAGCGACTCCGTATGAAACTTCAGGTGCAGTTCTGGATTATAATGATATAGATGATCTTCTTGCTAAACAAGATGTAAAAATTCTTGGTGAGATGATGAATTTTCCAGGAGTAATTTATGAAGATGAAAATGTGATTAAAAAAATAAATGTGGCAAAAAAACATAATGCCAAAATTGATGGGCATATTCCGGGAATTTCAGGAGATAATTTAAAAAAATATATTGACACAGGAATTTCAACCGACCACGAATGCTTTACAATCGAAGAAGCAATCGAAAAGATCAAACTTGGAATGAAGATTCTTATCAGAGAAGGATCTGCAGCTAAAAATTTTGACGAGCTTTATCCATTAATATCAAAATTCAATAAAATGGTAATGCTTTGCACAGATGATTCTCATCCCGATGATTTAATCAATCATGGCCATATTAACAAAATTATTAAAAAAGGAATCAAATACGGAGTAGATATATTTGATCTTTTGACAGCTGCATGCATTAATCCTGTTGAACATTACAATTTGCCGTTAGGTCTCTTAAGATTAAACGATCCGGCAGATTTTATCATCGTGGACGACTTACATGACTTTAATATTTTAGAAACTTACATTGAAGGAGAAATAGTATATTCCAACAATAGAGTATTTTTTAATAATTCAAGTTCAGTACCTGTAAATAATTTTAATGCTACTAAAGTTACTGTTGAAGATCTAAAAGTTACACCAAAATCTAAAAAAATAAAAGTTATAGAGATAATTGATAAAGAACTTATTACAAACTCATTTATCACAACTCCAAAAGTTGTGGCGGATAATATAATTTCAGATATAGAAAGAGATATTTTGAAAATTGTTGTTTATAATCGTTATCAAAAAAATTCAAAACTCTCTATAGGTTTTATACATGGAATAGGATTAAAATCCGGAGCTATAGCTACAACAGTAGCACATGATTCTCATAATATTATTGCAACAGGTTGCAGTGACGAAGAAATTTCAGCAGCTATAAACGAGATAGTAGAAAAACAAGGCGGTCTCACATTTGTTCAGGGTAAAGATTATTACACTCTTGAATTAGAATATGCCGGATTGATGACTAACAAAGATCCAATGATTGTTGCTGATTTATACGAAAAATTAAATAAAGTAATTAAACAAAATGGTTCGCAACTTACTGCTCCATACATGACTATTTCGTTTATGGCTTTACTTGTTATTCCTCACCTTAAAATTGGAGATAAGGGACTTTTTGATGTTGATAAATTTGAATTTTCCGATCTTTTTTTATAATGTTCCACGTGGAACAAATTATAAACAACTGATTAACAACTAATTGAATTGAAATAATGATAGCAGTAATTCAACGTGTTAACTATGCGAAGGTAACCGTAAACAATCAAGTTGTAGGAAAAATTGGCAATGGATTATTGATTTTTCTTGGTATTGAGCATTCCGACAATAAAGAAGATATAATCTGGCTTACAAATAAAATAGTTAATCTAAGAATTTTTGATGATGAAAATGCAGTTATGAATAAATCATGTCTCGAATTGAATTTCAATATATTAACAGTAAGTCAGTTTACTTTACATGCAAGAACTAAAAAAGGAAACAGGCCTTCATACATAGATGCAGCTCCACCGGATATAGCAATTCCACTGTACGAAGAATTTATTTCTCAACTGAATATCTTAATGAATAAAGAAACTCAAAAAGGAATTTTTGGAGCTCACATGGATGTAGAACTATTAAATGATGGTCCTGTTACTATTATTATTGATACAAAAAACAAAAAGTAATTTCAATTTTTTACCATAATTTTTTTACATATATTTGCATAGGAAACCAAGATATTTTATATGTCAATAGAGGAATTACAAAAAACAGTTGATGATTGGATAAAAAAATACGGAGTGAGATATTTTGATGTTAAAACTAATATGATTGTTCTAACAGAAGAAATAGGAGAGATGGCAAGAGTTATTGCAAGACAATACGGAGAACAATCAAAAAAAGAAAACGAGAATTTAAATCTTAGCGAAGAAATCGCTGATGTTCTTTGGGTACTTACATGTATTGCAAATCAAACAGGCATAAATCTTACAGATGCAATTCAAAAAAATATCGAAAAGAAAACTAATAGAGATAATCAAAGACATTTACAAAACAAAAAATTAAACTTATGAAAGAAACTGTTAATTATCCAGATTTTTTTAAGATGCCGGAAATCATAGAATCACTAAAAAACCAAGTTCCGGAATTTAAAACAGTAGAAATATTAAAACAGATTTTTAATTGCATTGATTTAACAAGTCTCAACACAAACGACACTACACAAAAAATTTCACATATGGTTGAGAAAGTTAATCAATTTAACTCTAATTTTCCTGATTTTAATAATGTAGCAGCTATTTGTGTATATCCTTCATTTGTTTCACTGGTAAAACAAAATCTAAAAGATAATAAAGTTAGCCTTGCAGCAGTAGGTGCTTGTTTCCCTTCTTCACAAACATTTCTTTCTGTTAAAGTAGCCGAATGCGAACTTATTAAAGAAAAAGGAGCAGATGAAATTGATATAGTTTTATCTGTTGGTAAATTCTTTGATAAAGAGTATGATAAAATATCAGCAGAAATTAACATTATTAAAAAAACTATTGGAGAAGTACACTTGAAAGTAATTCTCGAAACAGGAGATTTAATAACTCCTGAAAACATTTACCTTGCATCAATTATTTCTATAGAATCAGGAGCCAATTTTATTAAAACATCAACAGGAAAAACATCGGTTTCAGCTACTCCAGAAGCAGTATATGCAATGTGTCTCGCAATAAAAGAACATTATAATAAAACAGGCAGAAAGATTGGTATCAAACCTTCAGGCGGAATTGTTACATCTGAAGACGCAATCCTCTATTATCTTATTGTAAAAAATGTTTTAGGTGAAGAATGGCTTAATAATAAATTATTCAGACTGGGAGCATCAAGATTAGCTAATAATATCTTAACTGATGCTTCTATGCTTTCTGGCGAAAACAAAGTGGTAAATTATTTTTAAATCATATTCATATTTAGTACTTTTCTTGGACTTCGACTTCTAACATCGCTGTGGTTTCATCCACTCTTAAGGCGGTGAGTTCGACTACACGCACTCACCGAGAGAGACTACGCTCACCCAGCGTGCGTTTTTATGATTTTTAAATCAATTTTAATTTTCTCGTTCAATAACATATTCCACTAAATAACCGAGTGAATCTTTTACTCGATTTTTTTCTATATTCATATTCAAACAATTTAAAGCCTTTTGCTTTAAATAATTCATTTTATTATTACATAATTCTAATGCTGAAGAACTTTTTACTATTTCTATTATTTCCGAAATAGCATTGTTATCTTTTCTATTTGACCATAATTCTTTTAACCTGATTACCTTATCGTCAGATAGGGATTTTACTGCATAAATTAAGGGTAGAGTTACATTTCCTTCAATAATATCTTTACCAACTAATTTACCTGTTTTTTCAGAACCGTAAAAATCTAAAATATCATCTTTTATTTGAAATATTAATCCAATGTTTTTGCCATATTCCTTTAGACAATTTATTTTGTCATCTTGAGTATTTACGCTTACAGCACCACAATGACAAGCAGCTTTAATTAAAGAGGCGGTTTTTTTGTAAATTATATCAAAATAATCTTCTTCATCAATATCTAAACTTTTACTTTTATTCATTTGTTCTAGTTCTCCAATGCTTAAGTCCAAAATTGTAGGGCTGATAATATCAAATAAATCATACATTTTATTTGTCGTTGCTATATTCATAGCTCTAGCAAACATATAATCTCCTGATAAAATAGCTGTTTTATTATTCCATTTATTGTTAACAGTTTTTTTTCCTCTTCGTAAATCAGCTTCATCAATTACATCATCATGCAATAATGTTGCTGTATGGATTATTTCGACCAGTAATGCGGCAATATCAGTTTTTTTATTTACTTCTCCAAACACTCGAGCAGACAAATAAACAAGTATAGGCCTAATTCTTTTTCCGTTATTTTTACCAACATATTCGAGAACTTCATCGATACTATATCCCGAATTTCTGATTGTTTCATTGAACAATTCATCAAACCTCTCTAAATCACTTTGAATGATTTGAACGATATCTAAATACTTATCCATTATTAAAAAGCTAATTCAAAGCGTAAAATTAATATTTTTATATTATTTTCTTATTTGTTTATAACATAAAAACAAAAATTTGCATATTTTTGTTTATAGATAAAATTTTTATTATATATGGCAAAAATTAGAGTAACAAAAATATTTGATTTCGAGACAGCTCATGCCTTACATAATTATGACGGACTATGTAGAAATGTACATGGTCACTCTTACAAATTATATGTAACAGTTATGGGTGAACCGGAAAAGAACGATAACTCGTCTAAATTGGGAATGGTTATTGATTTTGGAAACCTTAAAAAAATTGTTAAGGAAAAAATTGTTGATGTGTTTGACCATAGCTTAATAATTTCTGACAAAGAAGATATCAAGGACCTTTTAAAACAAAATATTCTTTTTAAAAGATTACATATTTTTGACTTTCAACCAACGGCAGAAAATATGATTATTCATTTTGCAAACATAATTATTCCACTGTTACCTGAAGGAATTAAATTAGTAAGTTTAAGGCTTTACGAAACAGCAAATTCTTATGCTGAATGGTATGCAGAAGATCAAGAGTAATTCTATTAATGATTTTTCTAAATCTTTTATGCGTGAAGGATTTTCTGCCGGATTAATTGAAATGGCAGAAAAACATCCTGAAATTGTTTGTTTAGGTCTCGATATAAGTAAGTCGGTTGGAGTTGATAAATTCAAAGAAGTTTTTCCTGATAGATTTTTTTCACTTGGAATAGCAGAACAAAATGCAGCATCCATTTCAGCAGGCCTTGCACTTTCAGGTAAAATTCCTGTATTTTCAACATATTCTACATTTATTTCAACACGTTCACTCGACCAAATAAGAGTATCTATCTGTTACAACAATTTACATGTTATAATAGGAGGTGCACATGCCGGAATTTCTGTTGGTCCGGATGGAGCTACACATCAAGCTCTGGAAGATATTGCAATTATGCGTTCATTACCAAACATGACAGTTTTATGCCCCTGCGACGTGAATGAAACAAAGCAATGCTTAATATCAGCAGTTGAACAAATTTCCGGCCCTGTTTATATTAGATATGCGCGTGAAGCTGTTCCAAATTTCAGCAATCAGGATGAAAAAATTTTTCCCGGGAAATCAAAATTACTTAAATCCGGTAATGATATTGGAATAATTACTTGTGGCACCATGGTTTATACAGCACTTAAGGTTGCTGAACAACTCGAAAAGAACAATATTAATGCATCAGTACTAAATCTTTATTCTATTAAACCAATTGATGAAGAAGCGACTATAAACTTAGCTAAAAGAACCAAAAAAATCTTTACCTTAGAAGAACATCAAATTTCAGGAGGAATGGGTTCTGCCGTTTCAGAAGTCTTGTCTCAAAATTTTCCGGTAAAAATTAAAATTACAGGAATAAACGACAGTTTTGGAGAATCAGGCTCGCCTGAAGAATTACTTATTAAATATAATCTCGACGAAATTTCAATTTTTAAATCAATTCTAAACTTTTTAGATGAATATTAAAATCCTTGTTGCTAATTTTATTTTCATATTCTTAATTAACCATGCTTGTACAAATACAAGCCCTAATAATAATTATATAAAAAACGATTATCCAATTGAAGATACAGCATCTCAAGAAAAAATTAAAGAAAACATTCAAATACGAGAAATTGATAAAAAATATTTAATTGGAAAATACAATCCTGAAACTGACAGTAATTTTGTTAAAATACCATCGAAATACTGCATCTACAGAACTGAATATATTCATCGCGAAGTTTATGATGCATTATTAGAATTGCTTGATTATGCAAATTCGCAAGGTATAAAACTAAAAATCGTTTCGGCAGTAAGAAATTATGATACTCAATTATATTTATGGAACAGTCGGGTATCACCTAATTATGATATATATACAATCAAAAATGTTTTAAAATATTTGGCAATGCCGGGTACCTCACGTCATCATTGGGGTACAGATGTTGATTTTAATAGTACTGCTCTTCAATACTATAATTCATACGAAGGTATTACAATTTATGAATGGCTATGTGAAAATGCACCAAAATTCGGATTTTTTCAAGTATATACTTCAAACAGAAATACCGGTTATAACGTAGAAAAATGGCATTGGTCATATAAAAAATTAGCTATTGATTTTCAGGAAAATTATAAAAACAAAATATTTTGTCCGGATTTGGGAAAATTTAGAGGTTCCGAATTTTGTGGAGAATTAGACATTTTTAATAATTTTGTTTTCGAAATAAATAGTGAATTTTTATGAAAAAATTTAATTTTTATAATTTCTTTGTTTTTTCTATGTTGTTTTTCTTTTTCTCTTGCAATACTACAAAAGTTTATGTTGATGTTCTTAAACCTCCTGCTATAAACCTGGGTATAGAATATGATACCATATTAATTTTTAACAGAACAACAACAAATACGCCCAAATACGGAAAGAAACTTATATACAAATTCTTTTTTGCTAAAAATTTTAAAAGAGATATTACAGCATCAGAAATTTGCATTGATGCATTTATAAATTCTGTTAATGATTCAGGTAAGAAAAAGGCTTTAAAAATTACTAATGAAAATATATCCGGAAGTGATGGAATTTTAATTCCACTCGAACTTGAAAAGAATGAAATAGATTTATTATCAATGAATCATAGTAATAATAATATTCTTGTTAGTCTTGAAATGTTTAGGTCAGGTTATTTTAAAGAATACTGTAATGAGGAAACATTTGAATACATTACTATTTCAACAACCTGGCGAACATACAATATTTCTGATTATACAGTTTTGGATAGATTTATTAACGAATATTCTTTTGAAACTAGTTATATCAAACCTAATAAAAAATTTAAAGGACATTTCAAGCAGATTTTTACAGTTTCAGAAATTGTTGGATATGATTATGCTTCAAGAATTTCACCAACATGGTTTACAGAACCAAGATATATTTACAAAACCTCTGATAAAAATTTAAATAAAGCGGCAAAATTTGCATTACAAAATCATTGGAATGAAGCCGCAGAAATTTGGTTTAAATTATCAGAATCAGAAAATATTAAAATTTCCTCATATTCGCTTTATAATCTCGGGGTGTATTACGAAATAACAGGAAACATTGATTTATCAGTTGATTACTTAAAAAAAGCCTATAGAATTTATCCAACAAGAATGATATATGATTATCTAATGCTCCTTGAAAAAAGAAAACAAGAAATACAAATTTTAGATAAGCCTTAAATTTTATAAAAATTTTAATTCTTTAAAAAAAAACTTAGAAACCTCACCGTTATATTTTTCAATAACAAGATGTCCACTATTTTCAATATCAATAATTTTTGCTGTAAATTTTTGATTAATATCCTGAAATTCAGTATATTCGTCATACAAGTATAAAACTTTTAAATATTCATTTTTTAATATTTCAAAATCAATATTTATATTTTGTTTAATTTTTTGCAATACAAGTTCTCCAAGAATTTTAATATGTTCTTTTATATTATAATCAATACCTCTAATTAATTTTAAACTTACAGGATTTGGAATGCTTTTATCGAAAAAAATTTGATTTACATTTAATCCAATACCTACAATTGAAGAACTTATAAGATTTCCTGAAATATTGTTCTCAATCAAAATACCACAAAGTTTTTTATCATTAACATATATATCGTTAGGCCATTTAATTTTTGCTTTTATACCTAATAATTTAAGATAATCAATAACAGCAAGTGATACAATTAAATTTAACTTAAAATAATCTGTAACCTGTATTTCGGGAAATGTAATAATTGACATCAAAATATTCTGAAAAGGCTCAGATAACCATTTATTGTTACCTAAGCCTTTACCTTCTGTCTGGTTAAATGTGTAAACAATTGTATCGTCTTTTACTGCGTGATTTTTTAATAATTCTGAAGAATATACATTTGTAGAATTTATTTCAGAAATTTCAATAAACTGCATTTTAAATTAATTAATCAAAAACATAAACCAAACCTAATTTTAATCCACCGTAAAGAGGATTAGTTTTGAAATTAGCTTTTTCATCATCTTTTAAATATGGACTGCTTTTATCAAATCCCAGTCCATTAATTCCTTCCATATCAGATAAAATGTAATTTACCCGGAATCCAAAATTAAGTAATAATTTATTGTTAATCAAGTTAAAATGAGTTCCAAAACCCATCAACACACCATACCCGTTTGATTTAAATTTGTTTTTTACAGCTACATCCGTTGCATTAGAGAATGTATAAATATTTCCGTTTATTAAAGCAAAACCTGATGGTTCGGTAAAAATACGATTATACACAACCTTATTTACAATATGTATCATACCTCCCAATTCAAAATATGTTTCGTAACCAAATTTTAATATTAAAGGAATATCTGTTGATTTATATCTTATTATAGAAGTATAAAGAATATTATCATCTAAGACATTTTTAATTGCACCCAGGTATTCTTGAACTATTGTGTTACTATTTAAATTCATTTCTATGCCGAAATTATCACTAAAATAATATGATCCTATTAATCCTGCAAAATTACCAAACGAGATATCAATATCTTGTTCTGCACCCTGATCAAATACCTGCTTATTGATTAACCATGTAGAATTATAACCACCATGTAATCCAACAACAAACTGACTATTAGCGACTAAGCAAATAATAACTGTAAAGAAAATAAAAATAACTAATCTTCTCATACTTATAATTTTAGAAATTAAACATAATAAAACTTTCAACAAAATCAGCTTGAGCAAAATTAACTTTTAAATTTAAACCTGCAATAATTTTAATTTTTTCATTTAACTGTATTGAATAACGATAACCAATTTTGTTGCTGTTAATAGTTTTTAAGAAAGTTTTAAAACCTAAATTATTGCCGTAAATTCTGACGTGATTACGATAAAAAGGCTTATATATATCAATGCAAGCTTCGGTATAAAATCCCCAGTTACCAAACAAAAATTCATGACCCCAGAAAACTCCAAATGTGATACTATTTAATAAAACGTTATTGTTTAAAAACTCTTGTTTTCTCATAAAATACTGAAAACTCGAATATTGTGTCAAATTAAAACCAAAATAAAGTCTGTTTGATGTAGAGTTTTTAACTAATATTCCTGATGATAAATTATATACAAGATATTTTGGTCCATTAGCAGGTTTTGTTGCAGAACCAAATTCATGAAAACCGCAAGATAACGAAAAAAACTTGTACCATTTACCAATGTCGTATGATTGTTTAGATAAAATATTATTTTGTTTTTTTTCTTTTGCTTGTAAAGTTATACCTAAACCTGCAACTAAAGCATTAAGACCATTATTAGGAAGCTTTAAATGACCATTTGACAAATGTATTGCACCAAATGAAAAATGATACTTTAAATTTTCTGAATAAGATTTTTCAATAACTACTTTTCCATTTGCAAAAGCCGTAATACTTGAACCAATCATTAAATTTAAATGATTTTCAACATAATTATAGGGTTTGGAATTATATGAGAAACCTATTCCACCTCTAAATTTTACATTGGTTTTATTTGAACTGTTAATTTTTAAACCAATCTCGGGACAAATTCCTAAAATTAAGCCTAATTCATTATTTCCCGGTTTTACAGCATACAGAGATATAAATATTTCAGGATAATTATAATACTCAGACCATTTATAGTCTTCGTTAAATTGTTTTCCATAATATAAACCAAAATAATATCCGGGTTGAATATCAGGAAATTTAGAATAATTTTTTAGTGTATAAAAACCGTTTGCAGTAAAAGAAAATAAATTTTGAGAGTACAAAAATTGAGTTTTTGCAATTGTAAAAATTATAATAATTATTGCAAACAAATTAAATTTCACAAGCCAAGTTTTTTTGATAATTCCAGCATGTTAATAATGGATTTTTCAGCTCGTTTAATTAAATCTTTATCAAGATTAATTTCAGGTTGTTCGTATTTTAGACAATTATAAAGTTTTTCAATTGTATTTAGTTTCATGAAATTACAATCATTACATCCACAGGTTGAGTCCAGTGCAGGTGCAGGAATATAAGTTTTTGAAGGATTTGCTTTTCGCATTTGGTGAAGTATTCCGGATTCTGTTGCGACAATGTACTTTATTGAATTATCTTTTTTAGTATATTCCAAAAGATTACTTGTACTTCCTATAAAATCAGAAATAATTAAAATCGGCTTTTCACATTCGGGATGTGAAATTAACTTAGCATCAGGATTTTCTTGCTTTAATCTAATAATTGCTTCAATGTCAAATTGTTTATGAACATGACAAGCACCATCCCATAATATCATTTCTCTGCCTGTAACACTGTTAATATAATTTCCTAAGTTTTTATCCGGTCCAAATATAATTTTAGCATCTTCTGGCAAGCTCTCAATAATTTTCTGAGCATTTGATGATGTAACCACAATATCAGTAAGAGCTTTTATCTCTGCTGTTGTATTCACATACGAAACAACAATATGGTCGGGATATTTTTTGACAAATCTTTTAAAATCTTCAGCTTTACAAGAGTCTGCTAAAGAACAACCTGCATTCAAATCAGGAATTATAACTTTCTTATTAGGAGATAAAATTTTTGCTGTTTCTGCCATAAAATGAACACCTATAAATACTATTATATCCGCATTTGTTTTTTCTGCTTGTTGGGATAATTGTAAACTATCGCCAACAAAATCACATAAATCTTGTAATTCACCATCTACATAAAAGTGTCCCAATAGAACAGCATTTTTTTCATCTGCCATTCTTCTGATTTCGGTTTTAATGTCTATTCCTTCCGGCATTGGTTCAGAAATATAGCCAAAATTTTTGATTTGATTTTCAATATTGTTAATCATAATATTCTTTTATTTAAAATTTAAAAATTCTGATGATTATTATTATTCACTGTTAACAAGTTTATAAAAACATAAAATTTTATAATTTTCTACTTGCAAATATCAGATATTAAATTTTAATAACAATAAAAAATTAAAACTAACATTGATTTTCAACTAATTAAAAAAAATACTAACATCTGTTAATATGTTTATGTTAACATGTTGAAAGTATAAATTTTTAACTTTTTAACCGTAAATTGTGTTAAAAAAAATTACAAAAAAAAATAAAAAAATTTTTGCATTTTAAAAACTATTTTTTAATGTCAGTTAAGTTATATTTTTGAAAAAAATTTTTTAAATATTTTTCTACAAATATTAACAAATTTTCTAAAAACTGTTAATATAATTACATTACTGTAAATCAATAATTTATAAATTTTGATACGAGTTTAATAATCTGTTTTACAGTAAATTAACATTAAGTTAAACTTTTGTTAATAAATAATAGTTGTTTTTTACTAAGTTTTTGTCAATCAATATATTTATAATTTATAGAAGTTAATAGATTGATCTTTTTATGAAATAAAAAGACATCAATTAATAACAAAATACAATTTTGAAAGTTTAACACATAGAATTATATTTGCAGCTTATTTAAAATGGTGATATTAAGATGGATAAGAAATTTACTGAGTACAAAGAATTTGATCTTGCCGCAATAAACAAAGAGTATGAAAAGAGATGGCAGGATAACCAAACTTTTGAAAAGAGTATAAAGACTAGAGAAAAAAATAAACCTTTTATTTTTTACGAAGGACCACCATCAGCAAATGGAACTCCCGGAATTCACCACGTTATGGCAAGAACTATAAAAGATGTTGTTTGTCGTTTTAAAACTATGGAGGGATACCGGGTTGACCGCAAAGCCGGTTGGGATACTCATGGTTTACCGGTAGAACTTGGCGTGGAAAAATCTCTCGGAATTACCAAAGAAGATATTGGAAAAAAAATAAGCGTTGAAGAATACAATAAAATTTGCCGTAAAGAAGTAATGAAATATACTGATGAGTGGGAAAAACTCACAAGTCAGATGGGATATTGGGTGGATATGGATGATCCGTACATTACTTATGATAATAAATACATAGAAACTTTGTGGTATTTATTAAAACAACTTTACGAAAAAGGATTTTTATACAAAGGATATACAATTCAGCCTTATTCTCCTGCTGCCGGAACAGGATTAAGTACTCACGAGCTTAATCAGCCGGGGTGTTATCGTGATGTGAAAGATACAACAGTTGTTGCACTTTTTAAAGTGATAAATAACAGTAATTCTGAAAAATTTTATAAAGGAGTGGATACCAATTTATTTATATTGGCATGGACGACTACTCCATGGACTTTACCGAGCAATACTGCTCTTGCAGTTGGTCCTGATATTAAATATGTTAAAGTAAAAACTTTTAATCCATATTCTGGAGAAAAGATTTACGTTATACTATGCGAAGATCGTTTGAGTGCTTATTTTAAACCTGAAGCACGGGATTTAGATTTCGATGCTTACAAGCAGGGGGATAAACTTATTCCCTGGTCTGTTGTAGATGAATTTTTCGGAAAAGAATTGGTTGGATGCTATTACGAACAACTTATTGATTGGGTAAAACCGATGTCTCCGGCATTTAAAGTTATTCCCGGTGATTATGTTACTACTGAAGATGGTACCGGAATAGTTCATATTGCTCCTACATTTGGTGCTGATGATGCTAGAGTAGCAAAAGCTGCCGGAATACCTGCTTTAATAATTCATGACAAAGATGGAAATATTTGTCCATTAGTTGATAAACAAGGAAAATTCTTTAGAATAGAAGATATTCACTCGGATTTTGTTGCTAAATATGTGAATATTAATACATATTCAGAGTTTGCTGGAAAATATGTTAAAAATGAATATGATCCCGAAGGCAATACAAAAGAAACTACCACTGACGTTGATATTGCTGTAATGCTGAAACAACAAGGTAAAGCATTCAGGATTGAAAAACATGTTCATAATTATCCGCACTGTTGGCGTACCGATAAACCGGTTTTATATTATCCTTTGGATTCATGGTTTATAAAAACAACAGCAGTAAAAGACAGAATGATTGAACTTAATAAAACAATCAATTGGAAACCTGCAAGCACCGGTGAAGGACGATTTGGAAAATGGCTCGAAAACCTTGTTGATTGGAATCTCAGTCGTTCTCGTTATTGGGGAACACCTTTGCCTATCTGGAGTACCGAGGACGGTAAAGAAAGAAGATGTATAGGATCGGTAGAAGAACTTATTAACGAAATAAAAAAATCTGTTGAAAAAGGCTATATGTCAGCTGATTTCTGGAAAGATTTTGTGCCCGAAGATTACAGCAAGGATAATTACGAAAAAATAGATCTGCACCGTCCTTATGTTGATGAAATAATTCTTGTTGCTTCAGATGGTCGTAAGATGTATCGTGAGCCGGACCTTATTGATGTTTGGTTTGATTCGGGTGCTATGCCTTATGCACAATGGCATTGGCCTTTTGAAAATTACGAAAATTTCGATAATCTATTTCCTGCTGATTTTATTGCTGAAGGAGTTGATCAAACTCGTGGTTGGTTTTTCACTCTACATGCTATTTCTACAATGATTAAAGATTCTGTTGCTTTTAAAAATATTATTTCCAACGGTCTTGTTCTCGATAAAGATGGCAACAAGATGTCTAAACGTCTTGGTAATGCCGTTGATCCTTTTAAGACCATGAACGAATATGGTGCTGATGCTTTACGCTGGTATATGATTACTAACTCGCAATCATGGGATAATCTTAAATTTGACTTTGTCGGAATTGATGAGGTGAAGCGTAAATTCTTCGGTACTTTATACAACACTTACAGCTTTTTTGCACTGTATGCTAATATTGACGGTTTCAAATACAGCGAACCTGAAGTGGAATTTGAAAAACGTCCCGAACTCGACAGATGGATTTTAAGTTTGTTGAATTCCTTGGTTAAAGAAGTTTATTGGTGTTACTCGAATTATGAAAATACTCGTGCCGGTCGTTTGATACAAGAATTTGTTAATGATAATCTTAGTAATTGGTATGTTCGCCTTGGTAGAAAGAGATACTGGGGCGGAGATTATTCAGAAGATAAAATTTCTGCATATCAAACCTTATATACTTGTTTGATTACAATTGCAAAATTAGCGGCTCCAATAGCTCCATTTTATATGGATAAATTATACTGCGATTTAAACTTTGTTACAGCTAAGGAACAATTTGAATCTGTTCATCTTGCATATTTTCCGCAAGTAAACGAAGCACTGATTGACAAATCACTTGAAGAAAGAATGCAAATGGCACAAACCATTTCGTCAATGATTTTAAGTTTACGTCGAAAAGTAGGAATTAAAGTAAGACAGCCTCTTCAAAAAGCTCTTGTTCCTGATATTGGCGGTGATTTCAAACAGCAGCTTGAAAGAGTTAAAAACATTATTATCACTGAAACAAATATTAAAGAGATTGAAATAATTTCCGATAGTGCTGACTTTTTGGTGAAAAAAATTAAACCAAACTTCAAAGTTCTCGGTCCTCGATTTGGTAAAATAATGAAAGAATTGTCGGCTTTAATTACTACAATGTCCCAAAAAGATATTAACCAGCTCGAACGCGAAGGAAAGTTTATTTTTAATATTAATGATCAAGAAGTAATAATAGGTATTGAAGATGTTGAAATAATTAGCGAAGATATTCCGGGTTGGCTTGTGGATAATGAAGGTAAATTTACAGTTGCTCTTGATGTTACATTGAATGAAGATTTAATTGCTGAAGGTATTGCAAGAGAATTTATTAATCGCATTCAAAATATTCGTAAAGAAAGTGGATTCGATGTTACGGATAAAATTAATATAGAAGTGGTGTCACATCCTGAGATTGATTCAGCATTATTGAAACATAAGGATTATATATGTTCTCAAACATTAGCATTATCATTAAAAATAGTTAATGATTTGGAACAAAATAAAAAAATAAACGTAGAAATAAATGATTTTGAAACAGCAGTGAGCGTAACAAAAAGTCTAACTTAAAATTTAGGGGTTATGAGCGAAGAAAGTAAAGAAAAAACCAGATACACCTACGAAGAACTTCAGGAGTTCAAGGAAATTATTTTAAAAAAGCTGGATAAAGCACAAAAAGATTATGAGCTTTATAAAAGTATGTTAAGTCTTACCGACACTAACGACACTATGGATACTTCACCAACATTTAAGTTGTTGGAAGAAGGGGCAAACGTTATGTCGAAAGAAGAAATTGCCAAAATTGCTCAACGTCAGTTAAAATTTATACAACATTTGCAAGCTGCATTAGTGAGAATTGAAAACGGTACTTACGGAATATGTCGTGAAACCGGAAAATTGATAAGCAAAGAAAGGCTAAGAGCAGTTCCGCATGCAACATTGAGTATAGAAGCTAAACAAAACAGAAAATAGCCAAACCAATAACCATGAGCAGGTAACAGCCGAGTCGGATTTATCTGGTTCGGTTGTTTAGTTTTATAACGTCAACTTATCATTCCAAGGTCAACTTTACCTTGGTTCATTATTTTAAGTTGTTTAAGAAAAATAGTATTGTCCGGCTTTTGTAATTCCGGGTCATCGTTAAGGATATCTTCAGCAATAATTTTCACGTATTGAATAAGTTGTCCATCTTGGCTTAGGTTAGCCATTTTAAGATCGAGGCTGAAACCGCTCTGCTGAGTACCTGCCATATCTCCAGGACCTCTGAGCTTAAGATCTGTTTCAGCTATTTCGAAACCATCGGTTGTGTTAACCATGGTTAATATTCTGTTATATGCATTATCGGAGAGTTCGTCGGCTGTCATAAGTATGCAATATGATTGTTCAGAACCTCTTCCTACTCTGCCTCTCAATTGGTGTAGTTGTGAAAGCCCGAATCTTTCTGCACTTTCTATAACCATTACAGTTGCATTTGGTACGTCAACTCCAACCTCAATTACTGTAGTAGCAATCATAATTTGTGTTTGACGCTCAATAAAAAGTTGCATGGAATATTCTTTATCGGCAGGTTTCATACGACCATGTACAACAGAAATACTGTATTTTGGTGGAGGAAATGCTCTGCTATAGCCTTCAACACCATCTTCAAGGTCTTTGTAGTCCATTGTTTCGGATTCTTTTATCAATGGAAATACAACATAAACTTGCCTGCCAAGCTCTATTTGTTTTTTTATGAAACCGAAAATTCGCATTCGGTCTTTATCCGTAAAGTGTTTTGTTATAATTTTTGTTCGTCCCGGGGGTAATTCATCAATAACAGATACGTCGAGGTCGCCATAGAGCGTCATTGCCAGAGTACGTGGTATTGGTGTTGCAGACATTATTAGTACATGGGGCGGAATTTTATTTTTAATCCATAATTTTGCTCTCTGCTCTACTCCGAAACGATGTTGTTCATCAATTACAACAAATCCTAAATTCTTAAATTCAACAACATCTTCAATAAGAGCATGAGTTCCGATAATAATCTGTATTTTTCCTTCGGCAAGTTCTTTGTAAATTTCTTCTTTTTCTTTCTTTTTCGTTGAACCTGTCAACAACCTGAAGTTTAAGTCTAAACCTTGAAGAAATTTTTTTATGGAGTTGTAATGTTGTAAAGCAAGAATTTCGGTTGGAGACATCATACAGGCCTGATAGTCATTATCTACTGCCATTAACATACTTAAAAGAGCAACCATTGTTTTCCCGCTGCCTACATCACCTTGAAGCAAGCGGTTCATCTGTTTTCCGCTCATAACATCTGTTCTAATTTCTCGAAGTACTCTAATTTGAGCATTAGTGAGTTTGAAAGGAATATTTTTATAAAAACATTGCTTTACATAATAGTCCTTGTTTTTATCAAACACAAAGCCAATAGAGTTTTTCTTACGTTTGAGTTTTATTTGCAAAAGATTTAGTTGGATGTAAAATAATTCTTCGAATTTAATACGATACTGTGCTTTAGACAATTCTTCCGTATTCTCCGGGAAATGTATAATCCTTAAAGTATCTTCAAGCTTTAGCAATTTATGCTTTTCTCGAAAATTTAGAGGAAGAGTTTCTTCGATTTTACCAGATATTTCTTTAAAAAGAGTCTCACATAGTTTCTGAATTGTTTTTGAGGTAATAAAACTATTTTTTAGTTTTTCAGTTGTGCTGTATTGAGGATAAAGGTTTTTTGCAATTTGAGTTTTCCACTTTTCAACATCTTCAATATCAGGATGAACAATGTTAATACGTCCTAAAAATTCTTTGGGTTTTCCAAATAAAATATATTCTTTGTGAAGCTGTATAGAATCTTTAATCCATTTTATTCCCTGAAACCATACAATTTCAACAACTCCTGTATCATCAGCAAAATATCCAACTAATTTTTTTCCGCTTCTGGAAATTGTTGCTGTTTCAAAATTTAAAAATTTACCTTTTAGCTGAATATACGGTAAATCTTTGTGTAGTTCTTTTATAGTATAGAATTTACTACGGTCAATATAACGATAAGGAAAAAAATATAGCAGGTCACGGTATGTTTCAAGTCCAAGTTCTTTTTTTAAAAGTTCCGCTCTTTTAGGTCCTACGCCGGGTAAATATTTTAGTTCCTTATCAAGTATTGACATAAAAAATCATATTTACTACAAATATATTAAATGTTTATTACTTTTTGGAGTATTAATCCTGTATTAAGAATGAGAAATAAAAATTACTAATGATTAGTAGGCTAAGGATAAAGTATGCTATTATGTTGATGTGACTTTTAATCTATGTTTAATTATTCTCTAATTAGATTTTTACAAGTAACATATATAGTGAAATTTTCAACTAAGCACAATGTATTTATATATAATTATTAATTAAGCTTTCTTCAAAATTAAGCTTAAACCTTATGTTATTTGACTTCCATTTACGTTTTATCGCAACGTAATCTTCCAGACTTATAGAATTTCGTTGAAGAAAATCTTGATACAACAACTCCATCTTTAAATATTTTATCCACGCCAACCGAACCTCCAACAACTTATAATAATTCGGAACAGATTTTAAACTTTGCAGAAAAGAATAAAAGTTCGCATATACCTGTAAATACTTCGTGGCCACTCCTCGCATAAACCGATTTATAAATTCTTTGAATTCCTCAACTTTGTACCTGTGCATTTTCAAACTTTTCTCTAACCTCCTGATTTTTATAGTGCTATTTTTCTCTTTAATCAATTGTTTAACATCTTCAATTAAAATATTTTCTTTATCCTTAAAAAATAATAACGATTTATTCGCAACTCTGCAGGAAAACCGTTCGTGAAAATCTTTACTTATACTGTCTCCAACGTTAATAAACTTAAATTCAGTCAATCGACTATCCGTAATAGAACACAAATTAACTTTCTGTAATTTTTTCTTGATGCTCCGAGTAGCTTGCTTTCGTCCTTTTTCACTAAAATTAAAACTAACTTTATTCGCTATCGTAACAGATTCGTAATCTTGCTTAACTAATTGCAATGCCAAAAAAATCTTATGTCGCCAGTCAAATGCCGTTAAAATACTAATTCCAAATTTTTTAGAAATATTTTTTATTGTCAACACCTCACCACTATTAAACATATCAAACAATTGCAAAAATTTCTCTTTCTTATTTATATAATGA
>CALJNE010000068.1 GCA_937982115.1 uncultured Bacteroidales bacterium
TCAATTAAATCCAAAATTATGTATATTTGTAAATAAAAAAATATGCAACGTTTACTATCTATATTATCACTTTCAATAATAACCATTTTTAAGTCATATTCCCAAATTCCTACTGAAAATTTAATGCTTTGGTTTTCTGCTGATTCTGTTGAAAACATTGATAATAAGATAGCCACTTTTTACAACCTAGCTAGTAACGAATATCATGCTCAACAAGCTAATCCCACAAATAGACCTCTTTTAAAAGAATCTGGGTTAAACAATTTACCTGTTTTATCCTTTAGCGGTAATCAATGGCTTAAAGCTCAATTTTCTAACACAATATCACAACCTATAACAAGTTTTGCTGTTTGGAAAACCACAGAATCTACTAATGTAGCGTGCTATTGTAATTATTCTTCTCCATTATTTGATTTGCAATCATATTCTAATGGCATTCAAATCTATACTTCATCCGGTTTTGGTTATTCAAAGCCTTGCCCTTTTGATTTTATTATAACCACTGCAATTTATAATGGAAATAATAGTAAACTTTTTGAAAATGGGATTTTAAAAGCATCAGGCAATGCAGGCAATGGTTCTATGAATGGTATTACTATTGGGGCTGTTTATAATAATACATGGCAATTAAAAGGTGAAATTGCAGAAATAATTTTTTATGATACAGTTTTAAATGATAGTTTAAGGTATCTTGTTGAAAATTACCTCCGCAACAAATATTTTCCTCCTGTAAATCTTGGTTATGATATACGAGTTCCTTACGGGTTCTGTGATACTGCCATAACTACGGCATATAAACCATGGTATGTTGCATATCAATGGAGTACGGGAGAGACAGACAGCATAATTCATGTAAATAAACCCGGAGTTTATTCTGTTACAGTAACTGATATTTTCGGATTTCAGAGTACCGATGATATTCGTGTTTTCTATCCGGTAGTAAATCAATTAAGTGATACAGTTGTTTGTTCCGGTCAATCAATAATCTGGGATCTGGGACTTACTGGAGCATACACTTACGAATGGGTAGGCTTGTCGGAGACTTCGCGTGTAGCAATAATCGAAAATGAAGGTGAATATGCAGCAATATTAACAGATAGCCTGGGCTGTAAATTTTATACGGATACAATCAGTTTTAATTTTGATTATTACGAACTTACTGCCTCAGTTGGTCCTGCCGATACATTGCTATGCTCCGGCAACAGACTTATGCTCGTTACAAACCGAGATGAAACCCTAAACTATGTATGGAATACCGGGTCGCATGAACCGGAAATAGTCCTTACCGAAAGCGGTACATACTCGGTAACAGTTACAAATCAAAGAGGCTGTGTTGCCACCGATGAAATAAACGTAACAATAACTGGAACAGTACCGGTACCTGATTTTTCGTATTCCGGTCAATGTAAGTCAAATCCGATGTTGCTAAACGATTTGTCCCAATCCGTACAGGGAAATATAATTTCGTGGGTATGGAAAATCAACGGCGAAGTATTCAGCACGGATGAAAATCCAATCCTTCCGGCAACATACTTATCAAATAACAGCCTCGAAAATTCTCAATATTACATAGAATTAACCGTTCGTACGGATGCCGATTGTTCCGACTTTACAGGAAAGCTGATAGATGTCTATGCCCTTCCCAAACCGGAATATTCAGCCGATTTTCTGTGTCAGCATTCAGAAACGAGATTCAGGTCTTTGTCTCAGGTTCAAAACGCAAATATTATTCAGAATATCTGGAATATCGAGAACCTAAACTTAGCAGGCGATGAAGTTAATGCAACATTCACAGAATCGGGGTGGAAAAATGTTAAACTTATAAGCACCAGCAATAAAAATTGCACTGATTCTATCATCGGAAAAGTTTTTATAAAAGAAGCCGAATTACCTGTTTTTGAATGGCAAAATGCCTGTGCAGGCGAACCTGTATATTTTATAAATCGCACTCCTGTAAACATTGTAAACATGCCGGAAACATATTTCTGGAATTTCGGTGACGGCAACACCGCCGAAAGTTCTTCACCCGTAAATACTTACAACGAAGCCGGAACAAAAACCGTAAGTCTCGAAATAAAATATCAAAACAGGTGCACAGTAAAATCCGAAACAGAAATCCGCATATACGAAAATCCTGAAATTTCATTATCAGAATATCATAGCTGTGTTAATAAAAACTTTATAACTCAAGCTGAAATCACTTCCAACGACGGTGATATACAGACTTACCTGTGGAATTTAAGCTTAAACGGCAATACTGTTTTCACCTCCAACTCTCCTCAACCTGAGTTTATACTTCAGGATACGGGACAATATTTACTTGAACTTACCGTAAAAACTGAACATCAATGCATGGCCTCCGCAACATCAGCTTTAACAGTCCACAACATTCCGGAAGTATCAATGTTTATCTCCGATACATGGGGTCCTGTACCATTTTCTGTAAATCTGAGCGGCATCGGCGAAAATATTCAAGATTTTGTATGGACAATTGGAGAAAAAATACTCAGCGGACAAGAAATAAATTACATTTTCACCGAAGCAGGCACCTATAATATTGTACTAACAGGCATGTCAGAATACGGCTGCGAAAATCAAGCTTTCGGTACAGTAAAGGTTGTGATTCCAATCATGGACATCCAGCTGTACAATCTAACTCCAAAAGTTGAAAACAATTATCTCAATACCTCAGTATATGTAATAAATTCAGGAACATTACCCTGCGAAAATGCCCGAATATTACTGAATCTCGGAGAAGCACGCGTATATCGTGAAATTATTCCATATCTGGCACCATCACAAGTTTTGAAATATGATTTCAATATGCAGGTCTATGTCCCGGGTGGTGAAATACCGGATCCGGTATGTGTAGAAATTGAAGTGCCGCCATTCTTTGTTTACGAAGATATAAATACCGACAATAATGTTCTCTGCCATACAACAACGGAGAGTCTAAAAGTGTTTGCTCCTTATCCGAATCCTGCCAGAGATATCATTGTTTGTGAATACATTAATATTCTAAATTCCTCAACAAGAATTGAACTATTTAATGGCATCGGTAAACGTGTTTATATTCAAGAAATTAATTCCTCGAACATTTACAATAAAGTAGAAATTAATGTTAGTGAGTTTGGTTCGGGAATATATTATCTGAAAGTAAGTAATGAAGGGAGTTATAAGTATTTTAAGTTGTTGGTTGGTTAGTTGGTTGGTTAGTTGGTTGGTTGGTTAGTTAGTTAGTTGGTTGGTTGGTTAGTTGGTTGGTGGGGGGTTGAAAGATTTTTTTAAGTGTCTGTTTAAGGCATGTATCATTTTTGTTACTTCGGTTGTCTTTTCTATTAGTCTTAAAGATGTTTCTTCATCAAGATAATTTAACCTTGCCGCTAAATACAACATTGATTTTACTTCACTACAGGAACCTAATGAAAAATATATGAATCTGGAAAACTCTTTGTTCCCTTTTCTGTCAAAACCTTCAGCAATATTATTCGATATGGAAACTACCGCTCGAAATATCTGATCTCTAAAACCAAAATCCCTTACTTCTGAAAAAACAGAATATATCTCAACTGCTAAATCTTGTGCTTTTTGCCATGCAGTTAGGTCTTCAAATCTTTTTATTGTCATAGTTAGTTAGTTAGTTAGTTAGTTGGTTAGTTAGTTAGTTAGTTGGTTGGTTGGTTGGTTATTTTTTGCGGCTAAGTACGATTGGTATTTTTTCAACAATTTTATTACCGGAGAGGTTGAACATTTCCACATAAAGTATATAAATTCCGGGTTGACATAATTTGTTTGCATTATCAAAGCCATCCCATACGAAATTTCCTTCTATGTCCAACAATTGATTATTAACAATAAAAGTAATAAATCTGCCATCTGCATCATAAATGGCCATTGTAGCGGTATATCCGTGTTCGTTGAGAGAGTAACTGATGTTTAATATATCGTCAAAACCGTCGTTGTCGGGAGAAAAAATCTTTGGATTAACGGTTATAACAGATTCCGTAATTAGTTGATCTGAATATTGAGAGTTTTTATATCCGGGAGTTGCAAAACCAACGGTTTGGGAAGCAGAATGCCAGTTTGTAGCATCATTCGAGGGACGATCGGGATTAATTCTTTCGAGAGATACTCCATCCTGAGAAGCAAGAAGTTTATAGTGCTGAGTCTTAGTATATTTTACCTCATCAATTTTATTCAGAACTCTGTCAGTTAATAAAACATGCCCCTTATCATCAGGCATTGAAGGAATTTTTGATACCTGATAAAGATTTTCAGGATAAGGGACATAGTAATTATCTTTAATATTTTGTATATCGGTAGAAACAGCAACATATTCGCCGGGCATAACCAAACGGCTGATCTCGGTAATTCTATAAGAATTTTTTATTACACCCGCATCATCTAAATCAGAATACCATAAATTTTTCAAATCAATAATCTTTTCGGAACGGTTATAGAATTCAATAAAATCTTTTCCATAGGTATAAGGGTTAAACAAAATTTCATTTATTATTAAATCATTTTCAATAACACTGTCCCCAATAGCAAATCTGAAAAAAGTGTTTTGCGGAATGCTATTTCCTACACAATCTGAAATATCTTGATAAACCATTAAATAGTACAGTTTTCCTGTTTCAAAATTCTGATTAAATTTCATTCTCACCACCGAAAATGATGGTTCTACTGATAGGATAGAAATAGGATTTCCAAACTCTTCTACCAAAAAGGTATTTACAGAAATGGTATTTTTTAATAAAGGTTCGTTAAAATAAACAATCAAAGAATCCTGGGCAACAGGGTCCACAGCAATAGGATATGGTCTGGTGATATCGGGATTTGATCCGAAAACGGAGTTTTGTTTTCCGGGAGTGCCGGCAGGTATTGCAGCTCTCCAATTTTCGACTCCTTCACATGGATTATTTACATCAATCATTTCGAGAGAATAGCCCCCGTTCTTTTTAAAATTATCCTTATACCATGTATCACTATAAGAAACAGTGTGAATAATTTTATCATTTTTGTCTCTCAAAACCAAAGTAGTACCGCTATTAGACAACACCGGAAAACCATCAACGCCAATGAATTTATCATAAGTATCTAATTCTTGAAACATTGTAAGAAAGTCAGTTTTAGTTAGTACGATATAATCTCCGGGATTTATCGGACAACTGGGCATTGTTTTGGTAGTTGTGCTTGCGGTGAATTTCCATCCATTAAGGTTCAGTGGATACTGTGTGCGATTATGCAGCTCCACATATTCTGCTTCGGGAAGACCTGCAGAAGGATCGGGTTTTGCCATTATTTCGGTAATGAGGATATCAAACTCTTTTGGAGAATAATTAATAAAATTATGGGATGATGTTTCCATAACATTACCGCAAACATCCATAACATTAGAAATTGTTATGGTATAAACAACATTTTGTGGAAAAGAAAACGGAAACTGCAACAAAACAGAATTGTTTGAAGTATTTTCAAAGGTTACATAAATAGGATAATCCAGGTCGTTGTCAACAAAGTAATTATTTAAATTGAGAGCAGTAACAGAGTCAACGGGTTCGCTGAATGTAACTCTAAGTTCATTTGCTGCAGAAATATCAACCCCAACTACATAAGGTTTAACATTATCAATATTCACAGCATAAACGGAGTTAATTCTTCCGGGAGTTCCTCCGCTTTCATCGTTAGAGGCTATCCAATTTGTATGCGGCGCACAATTATTCAGAGGATCTATTTTTTCTAAAGACCAGCCCCCGTTTTTCTTGTTACTATCACGATACCATCTATCTGAATACGTAACCTGATCAATTACTTGTCCGGTATCATCAAAAAGTGTGATTGTTTGTCCGGTATTACTTATTGCGGGAAAAGAAGCCACACCTAAAACATTACCATAAACTTCAAAATCTGAAACATTATTGGTATGACAAAGAATTAGATAAGCATTAGGAGGAATAACGGCATCGTCAAGAACTCTTGATGAAGTACCAATACGATATTTCCATCCTCCGATATTAATTGAATAAGATGTTGTATTAAACAATTCAACATATTCTGCGTTAGGTAATTCTACGGGAGGGTCGGGGTCTGCCATAATTTCATTAATAACAATCATCCTCGGCTCAATAACGATATACGAAAAAGCAATTCCATCCGAAACAATAAGATTATTGCTTAAATCTTTAATATTCTGATAATAAAGAATATAGTTCTGTCCACTAGTAAAACTATTACTGAAAACTAATTGAACTTTAGAAGGATTTCCCTCAAAGAAAAAACACTCATCCGGCTGTCCGATGAAGTTATTAACCAGATAGTTATTCACATCAAGCGCCGAAACAGGATCTAAGTTCTCGTTAAAAGTCAATAATATATTTTGATTATCGAGTACTTTTAAAGAAACAAGATAAGGGGGTTCGGTATCAACAAAACCGGTTCCTGTAACAACAAAATCATCAAAAAACATGTGTTGGGAACGAGTCGAAGTATAAACACACAAAACACCGAAATGGGAAAATTGCACATAAGTATTATCAAAAGCCTGTCCTTCGATATAATAGTTTGTTCCACCAAGAGTATCTGACATTAAAGTCCAGTTTCCGTCAAAATCACGTGTAACTTTAACTCTTACAATTACAGTATTTGAATTTAATCTTCCGTCGGCTCCGTCAATAATTTTTGTTGAAGATGTAGGATTTTTTCTGTATAAAGACACTTCGTCGGAAGTATTTCCAAGACGTACAAAATAGCCCTGTGTTACAGCAGTTAAATCAGGATTATTGGAACATAAATAAACATCACAATAATTTGATGATGAAGGGTTAAAATTAAACTTAACCAAAAACTCCCAGCTTGCATCAAAAACAGCTTTACTTTCCGTACTCAGATATGATGTTCCGGCAGCTTGCGGATTTTCATATAATTGCAATTCATTGGACACATTTACAATAAATTTATCTGTATTTCCTGTCCATGTTGGATTATTAGTAAAATCTCCGTCAGAAAAATTATCTGTAAATTGAGCATACAGAACATTTGTAAAGAAAACAATCAAAATTGAAAAAATTAACAGCCTCATTACACAAAATATTAAGTTTTTACAAAAATAAAGATTTTCTTAAAATTCGGTATAATTAATTTGAAAAAGTTACTTAGATTGTTGGTATTTGGAGGGAATTTATTCTTTTACATATTTTATAGAAAATATTTGAATTGGAAATTTTGCAATTGAAGGATCATCACTATTAATTTGAACTTCGCCAAGAATCGGCATTGTTTCTTCAAAGTTTGTTTCGTAAAATTTCTCGGGTAAATCAACCCTTATCAAATAATTCTTTAATTTTTCCGAATTAAGCATTACAAAACCACCGAAATCCCATCCAAGTCCCCAAAAGCTAAACGGACCATTATTTATTTTTTCGATAGTTTTTAAATTATCTCCGATTTTTAAACCGGTTTTCGAAGCTATAGTTTTTCCTTCTTCTTCTATCAACTCCCAGGTAGAAATATTGTATGGAGAATAAATTGCTTCAACACCATAAAATCCGGAATATGATTGATTTTCAGAACTCCAAAAAACAAGAATTTTATTTTTTGTTTCGGGATAGACAACAGTAACCTCATACTCAACAGTTCCTTCGTTTTCATACCATTTTGATTTTTCAACATTTTCGCTTCCAAAGTATTCCTCAACTTCTTCATGATTATTAAAAACAGCAAAATCTTCAAGATATTCTATTGAAATTTTAGCTTCATCCCGATTTTCAGTTTCATTATTATTTTTTGCGTTAAAATTGCATGAAGCAACTGCAAATATTAAAACAATTAAACCTAAACTTCTAATTCTTTTTATCATCTCATTATGTTTTAGATTTTCAAAATTATCTTTTTTTTTGATTTATGAAATTTTTTGTGCTAATATTTTCTGAGCTACACCATCTTTATTTTCTATAAATAGAATTGACTGATAATTTAGCGAGAGATTTTTCGGACTTTATCATTAATTTAATGTACTAGTTGTTGAGACGTTGTTTGTTTGAAGTTTTTCTGTTCGGTTTAAAGAAAGTCGTTCTTTTAGTGGTATTTACTTGTAACATGTAACTTTTCCCTTCCTACTTTTCTTTTCGTTTTTTTTTTCATAATTTAAAATTTGATGTACATTTGAAAAAACATTATTACTATGAATTTTTTAAATTTAAAAGAGTTTTCGGTTTATTTTTTTCAGATTCTAAATGAACGTAATTACGTGGAGATAGAGAATAATCTCTCCGAAAATGTTGGACTTGATTTTCCTTATAAACCTGTAATTCAGGGGCGAGAACGAGTGATGATTTTTTTGAAAGCACTGCACAGAAGATACGAATATCTGCTTTTTGATGTTAAGCATGTTTTTAACGAGGCTAATGATATTTGCGTAATCTGGGAAAATTACGGAAAAACTGTCTCCGGCGAAATGTACTCAAATCGAGGACTTACATATATAAGACTTGATGCTGAAGCTAAGGTGGAATTTTTAAGTGATTATTTCAAAAACACAGTATTCCCAAAATAAAATGAAAAAAATTTTTGTACTTCGCGGATCGCCCAGAGCTAAAGGAAATTCCAACATAATGCTTGAAAACTTTTTATCAGGACTCCCTTCCGAAGCTATTATTTACGATTACAATGCAAATAAAATAAAATTAAAAGCCTGTACAGGATGTTTACGTTGCAATGTTCTAAAAAAATGTGTTATCCGCTACGATGATTGGGACGAAATTTCAAAAAAAATACTTGATGCCGACATTATCGTTTTTGCAAGCCCTGTTTATTTTTTGCACTTCCCTGCCCCGGTAAAATTACTGCTCGACAGATTCAGAAGTTTTGTAAATGTTAAGTTAACAGAAAATGCACTGGATTACCAGGCTTTTGATAAATGGGATAAAGATTTTGTACTTCTTCTGAGTTTAGGATCATCTTCCGTGCAAGACGCCGAACCAATTATAGAACTTTTTCAACACATTACAAACTTATTGCAGTGCCGGGATAGATTACATTACCTTATTGCTCGACGTATGATTCTTAGCGGACAAATATTCATGGATGAACAAAGTTTAAGTAATTTTTACGATAAACTGGGAATAAACAAAAATGAAGCGAGTCAAGATTATTTAAAGAATAAAGATTTACTTCAAAAGTGCAAAGAATTAGCAGAAAGATTATCTTTTGTTTAGCCTTTTAATAATTATCCGAAAAATTAATCAAAGTTCACAACAAGCTTTTTTTTTAAGCTAATCACAATATATTTCAAATTTTATATTTTTACCGTCAAAATATTAGGAAATGAAATTAGTAATTGCGGGAGCTACCGGTTTGGTAGGACAGGAAATTTTAAAAGTTCTGCAAGAACATAAAATAAAAATGGATGAATTAATTCCGGTTGCTTCGGAAAAATCAATTGGAAAAATCATAAAATTTGATGATGATAGGGAATTTAAAATTTGCAGCTTTGAAGAAGCTCTGTCAAAAAATCCGGATGCAGCTATATTTT
Organism: uncultured Bacteroidales bacterium; assembly: GCA_937982115.1. Classification (GTDB taxonomy): domain Bacteria; phylum Bacteroidota; class Bacteroidia; order Bacteroidales; family ML635J-15; genus Bact-19. The sequence goes on from CALJNE010000068.1 coordinate 9,533, forward strand.
CTGCAGGTAAGGATGTCTCGCTGAAATGGGCTCCGGAATTTGCAAAACGCAAAATTAAAGTCATTGATAACAGCTCTGCCTGGAGAATGCATAAAGAAATTAAACTTGTAGTTCCCGAAGTCAATGCCGAACAGTTAAATCAAAATGACTATATTATTGCAAACCCGAATTGCAGCACCATACAACTTGTTGTAGTATTATGGCCTTTGCACAAAATTTTTGGATTAAAAAGAATTATTATTTCAACATATCAATCTGTTTCGGGAAGTGGTTACAAAGGCATAAATCAGTTATTTTCGGAAAGAAACAATGAAGTTGTTGAAAATCCTTCATATCCATATCAAATTGACCTTAACTGCATACCTCACGGTGGAGCTTTTCTCGAAAATGATTATACCGAAGAGGAAATGAAACTTGTTAACGAATCTTCAAAAATAATGTCAATTCCGGATTTAAAAATTTCGGGAACAGTTGTGAGAGTTCCTGTTATTGGAGGACATAGCGAAAGCGTTAATATTGAATTTCAGAAGGCTCCGGATATTCAGGAAATAAAATCAATCTTAAAATCTTCGCCCGGAATTATTTTAGAAGACAATCCTCGAGAAAATGAATATCCTATGCCGCTGAATGCTCGCGGTAAAGATGCTGTTTTTGTGGGTAGAATCCGTAAAGATTTATCAAACGAAAATGCCGTTAACCTCTGGATTGTGGCAGATAATTTGCGTAAAGGTGCTGCTACAAATGCCGTTCAAATATTAGAATATTTATTAAAAACCAATTTACTTTAATGGCACGTCGCAGGAGCAGAAAAAAGAAAAATAAATCAAAAAAATGGTTATACATATTTTTGGTTGCTGGAATAATATTTTCTGCTTCGTACTATTATCGCTCCGAAATTTACGGATTATATAAATTTTACTTTTCCTCCGATAAGCTGGTTGACCTTAAGAAAGAAAAGCAAAAAACAAATTCAATATTTGAAGAATACAGTATTTTCGGTCTTGATGTTTCGCAGTATCAAAAAAAGATAAATTGGAGCAAAGTAGCTGAAGAAGAAAACCTTAAATTTGTATTTATAAGAGCTACAGCCGGTAAAGATTTTGTGGATAAAAAATTCAATTACAACTGGAAAGAAAGTAAAAACAATAAAATCACACGTGGAGCATATCACTACTATCGTCCAAATGAAAACAGCAGGTTGCAGGCTCAAAACTTTATAAAAACAGTAAACCTTGAACCCGGAGATTTACCGCCTGTTCTGGATATTGAAAGATTCAGCTCTGTGCAAAGTTTAACGAGCCTTAAAAACGGGGTTCTCAATTGGCTGAAAATTGTTGAAGAATACTACGGAGTAAAGCCCATATTATACACGTATCAAAACTTTTATATAAGTGTTTTCAGAGGAGATAAAAGATTTGAAACTTATCCTTTATGGATTGCTTATTACAACACCAAATCAAAACCCGATAAAAGAGTTGGTGATTGGATTTTCTGGCAATTCAGTGAATCTGGCAGAGTTGAAGGTATAAGCGAAAATGTTGACTTAAACGTATTTTATTCGGATTATGAAACACTTAAGAACTTAACTATAAGGTAATTATGAAAGAAAAAAATATTTTTTGTGAAATATGTTCTGAGGATAAAATTGACAATTTTACAGAAATTCTACCTAATGCAAAAGTTAAATTAGTGAAATGCAATTCTTGCGGATTTGTTTTTATTCCTCAACACTCTCGCGAAAAAATAGAATACAACAATTACAGAGATGAAGAAGTTTTAAAATCAGTAAGGGCAGCCAATAATTACGTAAGATTCAGAAGACATAAACTCAGAATTAAACTGATAAAAAAGTTCAAAAAATCCGGCAATTTGTATGATATTGGTGTTGGTTGGGGACACTTCGCCAATACCGCAGAAAAACTAGGATTCGATGTTGACGGAATTGAAATTTCCGAAACAATGCATCATTATGCCACCAATGATTTGAACCTTAAAATTGACAGAGGAAGTTTTTACGAAATCCCCGTAAAAGAAAATTTTTATGATGTAATAACACTGTGGGATGTGCTTGAGCACCTTGAAAGGCCACTTGAAGTTTTGAAAAAGGCAAATAGAATGTTAAAAGACGATGGAATTATTGTAATTCAGGTTCCTCAAATTGATTCTAAGGTTGCCAAAATACAGAAAGAAAAATGGCCTATGCTTTCGGTTGAGCATCTTAATTATTTTTCAAAATCCACAATTAAATTTGGACTTGAAAAATCAGGTTTTAAAGTTTTAAAATTCAAGACATCTTATGAGTTGAAATTGTTTTTGATGTTCACTGTATTGCCTTTATTAAAGAGAAAAAAGCAAAAGGCTACCGACAAAGAAGTTTCAATCTCAGGTTCGGAAAGACAAAACTTTTTTAATAAATTCACAAATATTCCAAAGCCTCTTTTGTTATTAGGATTGTTTGCTCACGATGTTGCTTATAATTTTTTGTCGTGCATAAATTTTGGCGAGGAGATAATTGTAATTGCACGTAAACAAACTGTTTAAACTCAATTTTACTATGCTGCAATAAGAGTTAATCGAAAAATTCCGAAACAAACTTTTTGTTGAGTATTTTTTTTGGTTAGGAGTTTTACTGTTTGGGTTATAGTAATTTACTTTTCTTTTTCAACTTTTACTTTCAGACTTAAAGCCCGATTTGATTTAACTGATTTTGTTATAACAATCATTAATTACTTCAACTAATTGTTCAGGTGTGGAATTTAATGCTTCAAAAATAAGGTCAGCTTGATTATAATATTTTTCCCGAGTACCAAGTAGTTGATTTATTTTATTTAATAACTCCTCATCACTTTTGGATTCTAATAATGGGCGTTTATTTTTTGAATTTTTCAGGCGATGAAACAAGGCTTTTTCATTCATTTTTAAATAAATGCTGATACCTTTTGATTTTATGATTTCCATATTATTATGAAAGCAAGGAGTGCCGCCACCGCAAGAAATTACTACATCGTCCAGTTCGGCAATATTTTTTAAAACAAAGTTTTCAATTTCACGAAATTTTTCCTCACCGTATATCTTAAAAAGTTGTTGCACCGAAATTCCTGTATAGTATTCAATTTCCAAATCAAGATCAATAAAATTCAATCCCAATAGTTTTGCAGACCTTTTTCCAAGAAAAGTTTTTCCGCAACCTGCAAATCCAATAAGGAAAATTCTCATTTCAGAAATTTTTAATTCGACAGTAAATTTACTTCAATTTCATCAATAAAAATCCAGGAATCATAACCCGGACTGAGATGCCATTCGGGAAGTTTGCCAAAACTCTCAGCAAAAACCTTAACATACTTTGCCTTAACATTTTCAACATTAAACGAAAAACATTGAATTTTAACTGTTTCGTCCTTATAAGGCAATTTATTAACTTTTTCAGCTAAAAGCTTAAAATTCACTCCGTCAATTGAATAAAACAACTTAACTTTAGTAGGGAAAAATATCCATGACCGCGTATCCTGCAAGAATGTAACATTGATGTTTTTCAGGATTTTAACATCATTAAATTCTACTATTGCTTCAAAATTTTGTCCTTTATATCCCTGCCACATTCCACTTTTAAATGTTGGAGGACTTTTTACAAAATCAATCAATGACTGATCACCACCTGCAGAATACTGCGGACTATACTTGCTCAATATTTTAATTTTTCGGTCATTGGGAATTTTTTTATACTCAGCAATTGCAATTTTACTCTTTTCCTGTCCTTTAACCACCGAATATGTGTAAATTGTATGACTATCCGTTAATACTATTTTCCCTGAGTATTTTACAGGTTCAGACATTCCGGGATCATCAATAGAATAGTATATATCTGCCTGTTTTTCAGGTGTTTTTATTTCCACAATTAAAGTATCTTTAAAAGTTATATAAGGATATGTAAAATACGGAACGGGACTTATTAAATCGCCACTAATTTTAGACTGATATACAGAATTTTTTCCAATATTTTTATTTGGTTTTTCTCCCATAAAAAATTCCAGATGTCCGCCTTTCATAATATCGTTATGAGTTATATATAATTTGTCGTAATCTTTTCCATTCAACTTTACTCGTTGCACATAAACGTTATTCTCATTATTATTATGAGCGGTTATTGTAAACTTTCTGCCATTTTCGAGTTGAATTACAGCTTTATTAAAAAGAGGACTGCCTAAATCATAAATTCCGTTAGCCGGATTCACGGGGTAAAATCCAAGAGCAGAGAAAACAAACCATGCCGACATCTGGCCGCAATCCTCATTACCACAAAGTCCGTCAGGTTTATCGGAATATAATTCACTCATTATTTTTCGCACCATATATTGTGTTTTCCAAGGCTCACCGCAATAATTATAAAGGTAAGCCACATGATGGCTCGGCTCATTTCCGTGAGCATATTGCCCAATCATTCCTGAAATATCCACTTGATTGGTTCCGGTAATTTCAGAAGTTTCAGCAAAAAGTTGATCTAATTTTTTCCCAAAATTTTCTTGTCCTCCATGCAAGCTAATTAATCCCAAAATATCATGAGGCACATAAAAACTATATTGCCACGAATTGGCTTCAGTATAATTAAAATTAACCTGTCGAGGATCAAAATATTTTTGAAAGGCAGAGTTAAATTTCGGCTGCATAAATCCCGTTTCCGGATTAAAAAGATTTTTATAATTCTGCGAACGATAAATAAAACGTCTGTATATGTCATTTTTACTTAAAGCTTTAGCAAATCTTGCAATACACCAGTCATCAAAAGCATATTCAAGAGTTTTTGAAACAGATTCGTGTTCAAATTCCATCGGGATAAAACCGTATTTTTCAAATTCGAGCTTACCTAAATTTTCTTCTGTGGCTGCAGAAATCATTGCTTTAAGAGCAAGATTGGTATCGAAGTTAGTTATTCCTTTAAAATAAGCATCCACAATCACAGGCACTGAATGATATCCTATCATACAGCCGGTTTCATTTGCTGATAATTCCCACACAGGCAAACTTCCACCATACTTAAAATGATTTAGAAAAGTTTTAATAAAATCAAGAGTTCGTTTTTGCTGAACAATAGTAAATAAAGGATGCGTTGCTCTGTAGGTGTCCCATAAAGAAAAAACAGTATAAGTGTCGTGTCCAGGATTTTCATATACATTTAAGTCTATCGCACGAAATTTACCATCAACATCGGAATAAATATTGGGCACAATGAAACAATGATATAAAGCAGTGTAAAATGCAGTAATATCTTCATGGTTTTCACCCTCCACAAGTATTTTACTAAGCTCCTTATTCCATTGATTTTCTGCATTTTGTTTTGCTTTATCAAAACTAATACTTTTAGTCTCAGCTTCTAAATTTTTTAGAGCCCCCTCCTCGCCTGTTGCAGATAAAGCGACTTTAATAACAACAGGATTATCCTTATCTTGAATCGTTTTAACAACAACTTTAGTTTTCTTACCGGAAATTTTTCCTGAATTATCAGAAGATTTTTCTCCATCGTAATCAACTACAGAAATAGGCTCGGAAAAACAAATCGCAAAATACAAAATTTGATCTTTAGCCCATGCTGCTGACCTTCGCAATCCGACAAAGCATGTATCATTAACTTGTTTTATCCATGCATCAATCACCTCATCACGATGTTCTAAATCAATACAAAAATATTTTTGAGAATTTTTCGGAAAGGAATAACGGTGAAACCCTGTTCTTAAGCTTGAAGTTAACTCTGCAAATATCTGATAATCATCAATAAAAACAGAATAATATCCTGCATAAGCTTTTACATTTTCTTTACGATACTTAGAAGTGTATCTGTTTTCTTTTATATCGTACTGGTAATTTGTTAGCGGCATTATTAGTATATCGCCGTAATCTGAACAACCTGTACCGCTTAAATGTGTATGACTAAAACCATAAATAATTGAATCTGAATAATGAAAAGCCGAACACCCGTCCCAGCCATCAAGTCTGGTATCAGGACTTAATTGCACCATACCAAAAGGCATTGTCGCTCCGGGAAAAGTATGTCCGTGAAAATCTGTTCCTATTAAAGGATTTACATTTTGATACAATTGTTTTATTTCAAAATCATACTTGCAGAAAAATAAACTCCATATCAAAATAGTAGTAAAGATAACGGTTAGAAGTAATGGAAAAAATTTCTGCTTCATCTATTATTACTTTTAGACATTTTAAATTTTATGCAATAATAGTTTTTTAAATTCAAATAATGATTTTTTAGTTCAGTTTGGTTGTTGAAAATTTTTAGGTTGAGAAAATTTAAACCATAAAACCGACAAACATGTGTAATACTTAAAGGTATTTCATTTTTATTTAAGGCTTTAACAGTTTTATGTTCATACGTATTTACGTAATAATTAACTTAAATATATCGAATGTTGTTAAGTGTTTCTATATTCATTATTCTTTAAAGTTTAGGTTGTTTAGTTTGAAGTATTTACTTTATCTTTTTTCCCCGATAAATCGGGACTAACACAGATGCCTTTCTATGTCCTCCGCACTTGAGATTAAAAAAATTTTAATCTCAAATCTGTGTTGAGTCCGCAAAAAAGAAAAGTAACAAAAGAAAAAATTCGTCGCTGCCTGAATTTTTTCTAAAAATTAATCAACCCTCAACCACAGCAAAAATAATACACGGCGTTCCCACATCCTAACGGGAATTTTTGCTTCTGGTCTAACCCTACTTGATGATTTTCAACCCGGATTTTTAAATAGAATTTTGAGAAATTCTATTTACAAGTGTGTTGGCATTCGTGGAGCATCCGTGTTAATCCCGATTTGTTCTCGATGAAATCGGAACTTAGATTTTGTTTGGATTTCCGGAGCTGAAGGCGCTAAGAAAACCTTACAAAATCTTAGTCGCTACGAAGTAGAAAAAAATCTTTAGATTTTTTTGGATTTTGACGAAAAATTTTAGTAGGCGACAATTAGTTTGTTTGAACATCGAGCAAATTATCTGCAATAATTTAATGAGCATTTAATGAAAACATACAACAAATCAGCTAATCAACCAATTAGCTAGTAATAATTAAATAATAGAAAAAACATATTACGTAAAGCTTTAGCGAAATTATGGTATAAAGAATGAGATAATTGAAATTTTTGAGAAAGAGAGTAAAGAGAATAAAGCCCTGAGCAGTAAATAACTTAAGCCGGCAATTCTTGATTCATAATATTCCGCTATATCATAAAAAAACAGCAAATATTTTGAGTTACTAGTTTTTAAATATTTTATGTAATTTTGCATAAATTTTTTATTCACAAATTATGTTAGAAAAAATTAAAAGCATAAAAGCGGAAATTGAATCTTTTCAACCCAAGACAATTGAAGAGATTGAGAATTTCAGAATAAAATATCTGTCAAAAAAAGGTACAATTACAGCCTTGTTTGATGATTTTAAAAATGTTCCGGCAGAATTAAAAAAAGATATTGGAAAAGAATTAAATATATTAAAACAGGCTGCTCTGGAAAAAATAAACACTCTTAAGGCAGCTCTTGAAGTAAACGAAAAATCTGAAATAAAAATAGACCTTACTCGTCCGGGAGATCCACAAAATTTAGGTTCACGCCATCCCATATCAATTGTAAGATCTGAGATAATCAGTATATTTACCCGTCTTGGATTTATTGTTACTGATGGACCGGAGATTGAAGATGATGCACATAATTTCGGAATGTTGAATTTCCCTGAAGACCATCCGGCACGAGATATGCAAGATACCTTTTTCATTTCACCCGGATTAAACATTTTATTACGCACTCATACATCATCGGTACAAGCACATGAGATGTCGGAGATAAAACCTCCCATAAGGTCTTTAAGTCCGGGAAGAGTTTATCGCAACGAAGCTATCTCAGCCAGAGCAAACTGTTTTTTCCATCAGATAGAAGGGTTGTATGTTGACGAAAACGTTTCTTTTGCGGATCTTAAACAAACTCTTGATTATTTTGCCAAAGAAATGTTCGGAGAAAGAGCCCAAATTAGGATGCGTCCATCCTATTTTCCTTTTACGGAGCCGTCGGCTGAAGTGGATGTAAGTTGTACTTTATGTGGTGGAAGCGGTTGCAATGTTTGTAAAGGTACCGGTTGGCTCGAAATTATGGGCTGCGGAATGGTGGATCCCAACGTTTTCAAATCTTGTGGCATTGATCCCGAAAAATATACCGGTTTTGCTTTCGGTATGGGAATAGAAAGAATTGCTATGCTTAAATACGGAATCAGGGATTTAAGATTATTCTTCGAAAACGATATAAGATTCTTAAATCAGTTTTCATCTGACTTTTAATAATGTTTTTAAATTCTAAAATAGTTGGTTCGGGCGACAAAACCGTTGTTGTCTTACATGGGCTTTATGGAAGTTCAGACTCATGGTTGCCGGTAGTAAAGTATTTTCCCGCTGATTATAAATTTCATTTGCTCGACTTGAGAAATCACGGCAATTCGTTTCATAGTGAGGATTTCAACTATGAGGTGATGATGAATGATCTTCTCGAATATCTGGAATTTCATAAAATATCATCCGCTTATTTTATCGGACATTCAATGGGAGGAAAGTTGGCAATGTTTTTTGCAGAAAAATTTCCATACAAAATCCGGAAAGCAGTAATAGCCGATATTTCTCCACGTGGCAACAATTCTTTACTCGAAACAGATCCTAAATCTCTGTTTCACTTGAATCTTATTTCAAAAATGAGTATTCTGAATATCGAGAATTTTAAAACTTATAAAGAAATTGAAGAATTTTTTGCCGACCTCGATAAAAAGACCATAAGTGTAATACTAAAAAACATAAAAAAGTCCGATAATAAATTCCAATGGAAGATTAATATCGAAGCAATAAAAAACAATTTGCCGGAAATACTTAAAGGTTTGGATATTGATAATTTTATCGAAAAGAAAATAGAAGTTCCTGTTCTTTTCCTAAAAGGAACAGAGTCGGATTACATAAGTTCGACAGATATAAAAATGATTAAATTTATTTTCAGTAATTCTGATATCAAAATTGTTGAAAATGCAGGACATTGGCTTCATGTGGAAAAACCCGTGAAAGTAAGTTTGTATATTAAAGAGTTTTTCGAAAAACCATAAATAAAATGAAATACAGGATAGAACATGATACCTTAGGCGAAGTAAGAGTTCCTGCCGATAAATACTGGGGAGCTCAAACTCAAAGATCGCTGGAAAATTTCGGGTACGATCATAAAATACCTGTTGAAGTAATAAAAGCTTTTGCCGTTTTAAAAAAAACATGTGCAATAGCAAATCATAATTTCGGATTATTGAGCGAAGAGAAAAGAGATTTAATTATTGCTGTTTGTGATGAAATTTACGAAGGAAAATTATTTTCTCACTTTCCGCTTTCTGTTTGGCAAACAGGTTCCGGTACGCATACAAATATGAATATTAACGAGGTTATATGCAACCGAGCCAAAGAGTTAAAAGGTTATAGCCTCGAAGAAAATATCGAAGTATTACATCCAAATGACGATGTAAACAAAAGTCAATCCTCAAATGATACATTTCCCACAGCAATGAGCATTTCGGGAACATTAAAAGTTTATGAATTGCTAAACAGTCTCGATAATTTGATTGATATTATTTCCAAAAAATCCGCTGAATACAATATTATAATAAAAGTAGGGCGAACGCATTTTATGGATGCTACGCCTTTAAGTTTTGGACAAGAGTTTTCGGGATATTGCGAACAACTGAGATTTGCCAAAAAGAATATTGAGCATTCCTTAAATCATCTAAAAGAGTTAGCTATCGGTGGCACTGCAGTAGGAACCGGCATAAATGCTCCTAAAGGATTCGACGTTGCCGTCTGCAAAGAAATAAACAAAATCACGGGAATAGATTTCAAACCTGCAAAAAACAAGTTTGAGGCTTTAGCCTCCAATGATTCTTTTGTTGAAACCCATGGAGCAATTAAACAATTAGCCGTAAGTTTAAATAAAATTGCCAACGATGTAAGATTTATGGCAAGCGGGCCAAGATGTGGTTTAGGAGAAATAACTATTCCCGCAAATGAACCGGGATCGTCAATTATGCCCGGAAAAGTTAATCCTACACAAAGCGAAGCTCTGAGTATGATTTGCATTCAAGTATTGGCTAATGATACAGCAATTTCAACAGCAGGTATGAACGGGCATTTTGAATTGAATGTATATAAACCGTTGATTATAAAAAATTTTATTGAATCTTGCAGTTTGCTCTCAAAAGCATGTAGAAACTTTGGAGAAAAATGTTTTTCGGGAATAAAGATTAATGAACACAAAGTAAGACAAAACCTGGAAAATTCTCTGATGAACATTACTGTTTTAGCTCCGGTAATAGGTTATGAAAAATGTGCAGAAATTGTCAAAATTGCATATAACGAAAACATAAGCCTAAAAGAAGCAAGTATTAAATCAGGACATATTTCAGCTGAAGAATTTGAAAAATATTTTAACCTAAACAATATGATTTAATTTTTTTTTAATAAACAATATATATCTTTGAGCTGTTTTTTAGTAGTAGTTTTAATTTATGTGCGGAATAACCGGCTTTTTTAGCAAGAATAACACAAATTTTGTCAGCAGAGAAGAACTTGACCTGATGACAAAAGCTCTGGAACATCGAGGACCCGATGCCGGTGGACAATATTATGCCGAACTTGTAGGATTAGGACATAAACGCCTCAGTATATTGGACCTTTCTCCCGATGCAAATCAGCCGATGGAATCTCATTCAATGAGATATGTTTGCGTTTATAACGGAGAAGTTTATAACTACAGAGAAATTGCAAAAGAACTTGATATTGATTGGAAAACCAGCTGTGATACCGAAGTAATACTGGAAGCATTTTCCGAATGGGGAATTACTTTTATCAACAAGCTAAACGGAATGTTTGCCATTGCTATATATGACAAACAGGAGAATCTATTGTATTTGTTCAGAGACAGAGTTGGGATAAAGCCTATTTATTATTATTGGGATGGACAGAATTTTGCCTTTTCTTCCGAACTTAAATCTTTATTACATGTAAATTATATCCGTAATCATAGGCATTTAAATTATTCTGCAATTTATGAATTTTTACATCTGGGTTATATTCCCGAACCTAATACCATCTATACTAATATTAAGAAATTTCCGAACGGACAAATAGGAATTGTTTCGGAAAACGGCTTTAGGATGGAAAGCTACTGGGATGTTGAAGGTGCTATACGTAGAAATATTATTACAGACCTTAACGAAGCAAAATTCAAATTAAATGAATTAATTCACTCTTCCGTTAAGATGCGACTGGTAAGTGATGTTCCTTTCGGTACTTTTCTTAGCGGAGGTATTGACTCCAGTCTCGTTACGGCAGTAGCATCTCAGGAATATTCCGGTAAATTGAAAACCTTCTCCATAGGCTTTGAAGATTCTCGCTACGATGAATCAAGGTTTGCACGAAATGTTGCAAATTATTTAGGCACAGAGCATTACGAATACATAGTTACAGAAAATGATGCCAAAGAAATTATTTTAGATATACTGGATTTTTACGATGAACCTTTTGCCGATAGTTCTGCCATTCCAACCATGCTACTTTCTAAAATGACAAAACAACATGTATCAATGGTACTGTCTGGTGATGGCGGCGATGAACTTTTTCATGGATACGGAGCATATAAGTGGGCAAAAAGATTAAATGCTCTGCCGGTAAAATTATTCAGGCGAATGATTGGAAATTTAATGTATGCTATCCCATCAAACCGTTTTAAGAGAGCATCATATTTGTTCAAATATAAAAATTTAAACACTATTAAGAGCCATATATTTTCACAAGAACAATACTTCTTTGCAGAATCTGAACTTGAGAAAATTCTAAACCCCGACCTTATTTTCGACAACAGTCTCGACCAGGATTATACCAACTTTGTTCGAAAACTTACTCCGGAAGAATCTCAGGCTGTTTTTGATTTGTACTATTATTTAAAAGACGACCTGTTAGTGAAAATTGACAGAGCCTCAATGAGATATGCCCTCGAAACAAGAGTGCCGCTTCTGGATTACAGAATTATTGAGTTAGCCTTGAACATTGACCCAAAATTAAAAATACAGAAAAACGTTCAAAAATTTATCTTAAAAGAAGTTCTCTTCGACCATATACCAAGAGAATATTTTGACCGCCCTAAATGGGGATTTGCAATTCCACTAAAAAAATGGCTCTCAACCGACCTTTCTTTCTTAATCAATGAATATCTCAACGAAAAAGTTATAAACGAATTTAATATTGTGGACTTTGAACAGGTAAGTAAATTAGTAAAGAGATTTCGCTCCGGCCAGGATTTTCTGTATAACAGAATCTGGTTACTAATTGTGTTGCATAAGTTTCTCATTAAAAATAAAGAATTGAATAGGGGTTAGTTAGTTAGTTAGTTAGTCAGTTAGTCAGTTAGTTAGTTTATCAGTTGGTTAGTTAGTTAGATGGTTGGTTAGGAAATTAGAAAGTTAAAGAAAATCTGTTGA
>CALJNE010000069.1 GCA_937982115.1 uncultured Bacteroidales bacterium
CCATCCCATTTCCTGCCTGAAGAATCACCATATTCATAAATAGAGTCCCAGAATTTGTGTGGGAAGCCGATCATCTTGAAGTAGCCTGCAGGACTATTAATAGTAAAATCCTGCCCTTCTTCTATTTCACAACTGAATCCATAGGGTAGAATAATTTTATGCATATTCAGTTTCTCCTCTTATTCTCAAAATTTAATTTTATTACTAAATCTTGTGAACTAAACAAGAAGATTATTTAATCGAAACCTATTAAAAATTAGTTAACATTAATTAAAAATTTAAATATTCTTTGCTGCAAAAAAACAAGGAATAAAAATGAGAAGCAACAAAATAAATAATTTCGATCTGTTTACTTCTGCAGCAAATGATACATTCAATAAACATATAAAAACACAAAGCAAACAACCCTGCCTGCGTTTAATTCTTCAGCATTTCGGTAACACCGGAGTCATATTTTAACCAATAATCTGGTGTTACTATGAACAGATCAACAATTTGTGCTATTACTTCAAAAAGGTTAACTATTTTGCGCGATTATGAAAAAATTAAAGCTGGTGATTTTTCTGTCTTTGAGACAGTTAACCAACTTTGTGAAGTTTACCATATCCATCGTAAGAATATTAGAAAGTATTATGAGCGATGGATTAAATCCGGTAAAGATCAATCTGCCCTTCTTCCACATAAAAGAGGTCCTAAACCTGGTAAGTATAAACTCCTTACCAAAGAAGAAGAACGAATAATAATTAAAATTCGTAGAAGACTTGGGTCTAACGAATTTGAAATATTCCATTTATTAAAGAACAAGTTTGATCTTCATCCTTCTGTTTCAACTATTTATAGAACCTTTAAGAGATATCCGTTAAACAATAAAAGTAAACAGCAAATCAAACGTTATGTTAAAAAGTATCCCGGTCAACTACTTCACGCTGATACTTACTACCTTGCTAAATCTATAATGAAAGATAGAAAAAGATACTATTTGTTCGGCATCATAGACGACCACAGCCTATTAGCATATGTCCGAGTAATCTCTGCTATCAACGAAGCTGAAGTTTCAAAAGCATTTTTTCACTCCCTCCGTTTCTTCTTAGCTCATGGTATCCAGCCCGAACGAGTTATGACCGATAACGGTGTTGAGTTTACTGCTTTTACTTCTCAAAAAGCCAAAAGAACTCATTTCTTTGAAACTATGCTAAACATTGTTGGAATAGATCATACATATACTCGACCATATCATTCTCAATCCAACGGTAAGATTGAACGTTTTTAGTACATTTAGTAGATTTAGGTCGTGAACACCATGATCCATTTTACCTCTGCAAGCGCTTAATTTATTGCGACAATTTTAATATTAAATCTATAATAATGAAATGTGTTTTTGAAAATAATTTATTTAATTAACTTACTATCACTTTCTTCTTTAACAGTTGGACAGCAGTGATATTAAATAATTCATTTTGATCCATTTATTAAAGTTTACCGTTTTCAGCGGCTTTTTTCATTTCTTCGCTTGCATAAATTGCAATCTCAACTCTTCTATTAAGCGTTTTCCCATCTGTCGTATTATTCGATGCAACCGGTTCAGTTTCACCAAGACCAACCGTTGAAAGTCTTGAAGATGAAATACCTTGCAATTTTAGATAATCAGAAACTCCTTTTGCTCTTCTTTCTGATAATGCTTGGTTGTACTGTTCTGTACCGTCAGAATCGGTATGCCCTGTTATCAGAATGTTTGAATCTGGATATTTTTGCAGAATATCAGCAAGCTTTTGAATATTGGTTTTAGCTTTAGGTTGAAGAGTTGAAGAGTCGAATCCAAATAAAATTCCGGAATCGAAAGTTAGTGCTATACCTTCACCAACTCTTTCCACCTTTGCGTTATCAAGCTCTTTCTGCATTTCTTCGGCTTGTTTATCCATGTGATTACCAATCAATGCACCTGCTGTTCCACCAATAATTGCCCCTAAAACTGCACCCAGAGTTGTATTACCTAACTGATGACCAACAACCCCACCAACAACACCACCGCCTACAGTGCCAATTGCACCGCCTTTAACAGTATTACTTGCACCACAACCATAAATTAAAACAGATATGGCTAGTGATGAAAGTATAAATAATAATTTTATCTTTTTCATTTTGTTTCTCCAAAAAATTATTTAGAACAGTAATTAAAGAACACTTAACTTTATTATTTCTTATTCAAAGAAATATCTTATACCAAGTCCGGCATCAACTCCCAGCCCGGTAAGTGGTGTTACCTGAAACACCGGAACCAACTCAACAAACACATCAATTGGAGTTGCCTGAGGAAACCATGCTATACCAATTACCCCTCTTATACCAAATGATCCATCATAACCGCCACCAGTATTAAATCTGCCTCCAAATCCGTAATAGAGTGGAAATTTTTCTGTTGAACTGATCGCATTGAATGAATGCCACAGATAATCCATATGAAAATGAACTCTTGCTGTGTTATCATAATTCCCTTTGTAATTGAAACGATCACCGCCTAAACCCACACCAAGACCAAAATCAAAAGCATTGATCTTTGAGGTCCAAAGTTTGGCACTTAAACCGGTTGGCTCACCCAAAATAATTCCCAGACCAAATCCGTGATCCTGAGCCGCTATTGGTTTTGTCATAATCATCATTATAAACAAAGCCATTCCGAACAATAAGTATTTTTTCATAACTATTTCTCCTTTATATATTTTAAAAATTATTTAACACTTAAATTGATTGTTCCTAAATCAATATTTTGTTGTGCAACAACAGCAACATTAGTAATCGTTGTATCGTTATAAGCAGGATTTGCAGAGAATATTTCTACATCATAAGTTTTCTGTAATAATGCCATTAACATAAATGATCCAGAGATAGGTTCTGCTAAAGTAATGATTGTATCTGTTCCGCTTATTGCATAAACATAACCGGCAGCACTTGCTGGATTTATTTTACCTGAGATAGTCCCGGAAATTTTTGTGGGAACAAGTCTGATAACTGGCTTCAATTTATATTGTCCGTTGCCTGTAAGAACTATTGAATGCGCAGCATCAAAATCAAGCATCAGTTCGTAAGTAACTCCCGACTGAATTACGAATGAGTGATTAAGTTTAATTCCTGTTTGATCGCCGCTCGGAATTTCAAGAGGAAAGGTAACCCCATTAACAACTACATTACTTCCCGAACCGATAATTAACCTTAATTGTGAATAGGACCCGGCATCAAGCGAACTATTTCCAAGAACAACACTTGCACCATTTCTTAAGGTAAGCAAGTCATAAGTTGCTGAATTATTGTTTATTACAAACCAGCCACTATTCGAATCAGCTATGGATTTGTGAACTTCAACTCTTGTAACAACTATGTTTACCTGGTCATAACCTGCAGGAGCGTCAACCATAGATAACTTTAATTGCCCCTGCCCTGTTTCAGGCGAAGTAGAATCAGAACAACTGATATTGAATACAGCTACTGTAAATAAACTGACTAAGAATAACAGATTAATTAATTTTCTTTTAATATTTCTCACAAAAAACTCCTTTAAAAAATGAATACATAAAACCTGTAAAATTATTTATCGCTTTTACTTTGCGTTTGTGTCTGGGACTTATAAAAATCACCTTATTGAAACACATAACAAATTACCTTAAGGGGCAAGAGAAATCAATCAGGCAAAGGGATGAAAAAGGAATTAGTCCTATATTGCAAACTCCAATATAACCAGTTCAAATGCTGGTATTATTTAAAAAATTTAATTTCAGCAAATAAAAAAAGGGTGTCCCGTAAGACACCCTTAAATTGAATAAGATTAAATTACTTAATTCGTTTGAACTCAATTCGTCTATTTAGTCTTCTGTTTTCCTCTGTATCGTTTGAGACACGAGGGCTTTCTTCGCCATAGCCAACAGCAGTTATTCTATCAGCAGGAATTCCTTTTCCAACAAGCCATGCTTTAACGGCATTCGCTCTTCTTTCCGATAGCTTCTGGTTGTAAGCGTTGCTGCCAACATTATCTGTATGACCGCTAATTTCAACTAATATTTCCGGATAAGTCTGCAAGGTTTTTAGGGCCTTAGCTAAAACTACCTCAGATTCGGGGGTGATATCTGATTTATTAGTAGCAAAGGTAATTCCTTCAAGAACAATTGGCACACCTATCTTTACAATGTCATCTTCTGGATCAAGTGGATCTGTACCACGTTTAACTTCAACACCATCACCAATCGTTCCACCATCTGTATCAACTATTAATGGATTGGTTTTGTAAGTCATTATTTCTTCATAATCACTCAGACCATCAGAGTCTGTATCAATTTTTAAAGGATCAGTCTTAAATAGCTTTGTCTCAATTGGTTTTCCAACTATTTTTAACTCAACATTTACTCCATTTACTTCTTGCCCATCTTTTAATCCATCACCATCTGTATCTGCTTTTAACGGATCGGTTTTGTATTTCATTACTTCGTCACCATCAGATAATCCATCACTATCAGTATCAGCTTTTAATGGGTCTGTTTTGTATTTGTTAACTTCTTCACCATCTTTTAATCCATCACCATCTGTATCAGCAACTAAAGGATTTGTTTTATAAACTTTTATTTCATCATAATCATTTAATCCATCACCATCTGTATCAACTTTTAATGGGTCAGTTTTATAAGTGAGATATTCTTCACCGTCATTTAATCTATCGCCATCTGTATCAGGATTAGCTGGATCTGTACCAATTTCTTTTTCTAAGCATTTGCCAAGTCCATCATTATCTTTGTCAGATTTGCAGTTGTCTCCTGTAAACGTTAAACCTAAAGAAGCGTTTAAGTATGAATCCCAGAGATCTTGCTGAGCATCTGTTCTGTAGCCATCCAAATCATAAGTGGAGGACATCGCTCCGCCCAATCCAAAATCTAAAAGTACTCTTTCACCAAGTGCAACTTCAAGACCGATGCCGGCAGGAATGATTGCCACCCATCCATCCGGTTCAGTAGCAATTCCGCCACCATTTGCTGGTTTGGTATCTACGGAAAAGTGCATTACTCCACCACCTATAAAGAAGTATGGATTAATTCCATCCATATCAAAAGGGCTCATTCTAAATCTCAATGATATCGGAATGATTGTGGTTTCGTATTCACCATTTGTTACATTTGGGTCATCAAAATATGCTTTACCAGCATATTTTCCATAACCAGCATTAAACGACATTTCTAATGCATTGTTCAATTCAACGGCAAAAAATCCTTCCGCAAGATATGATGTCTTGAACCAATCGAAAGAAGTGTTGTCATTTCCGCTAAATCCTAAATTTGCAAATTCGTTTTCGGGAAATAGTATACTTCCGCGAACACCAAATTTTGTTCCCCAATCTTTAAACTGTGCAATATTGGGTTGACTCATTATTATCAAGCCAAGTATTACAAAAGTGTAAATTAGTTTTTTCATTTTATCCTCATTTTGTTAATTAATTATGTACAATTTTATAGTTATTTAGTTATTTCAAATTATATTTTTAGCATTTACTTTAATGCTTTGAGCCTATGATTGAAAAATTATTTCTTTTACCAATTACACTTGATAAGCTATTTGAAGTATGGAAGTAAAACAATCGGGCAAAAGGATGATAAAAGATTTAGTCCTATTGGACGATAACATTTGATATGCTCAGAATCCTTTTTTCATTGTCAGTTTTTTTATCATACTTTTTTATTTCTTATAAATGGGACGGTAAGTTTCTCGTTTTTTTCTGATCCCAATAACACAGCAATACATTTTGTGCTTTCACTGCTTTCAAATGCAAACTTTAATGTCATCGTAAGTGGTATCGAGAGAATTGCCCCGACTAATCCAAGCAAGGCACCCCAAAAAATTAATGAGAGAAAAACTACTAATGTAGAAAGTCCAAGTCTTCTCCCCATCAAACGCGGCTCTATTACATTACCAACTACAAAGTTAACCGCTATGTACCCTGCTGCAACCATCAGAGTGCTGCCAATTCCTAACTGAATAAAAGTTAAAACCAATGCCGGGATTGCTGCTATAAGAGATCCAATATTTGGAATGTAATTGAGTAGAAAAGCAAGAAAGCCCCATAATATCGGATAATCAACACCGAGGATGTACAACCATAATGCTATTAAAATTCCAGTAGCTAAACTGATAAGAGTTTTGATAACCATATAACGTTTCAAATCATCAGTGAACTTGGTGAACCGAGGAAATTTCTGTTTTGGATCTCCGAGTATCTTACGAAGTTTAACAGGAAAACTTGATACCTCAAGCAAAATAAAAGTTACTGTTAAAAGAATTAGTACAAGATCGGAAAGGACAGAACTTAATCCTGATAAAAGGCTGGCAGTAAGTTTCATTATTGAAACAGGGTTAATGTATTCCATGAAGGATTTTTCGTTAACCACAAAATCCTTACTTGATATCAAAGCACTTAACTCTGAAACTTGTTCCCGGATACGAGATTGTAATGATGGTAATTCTGCTAAAAAGTTGCTGAAAGATGAGCCTATTTGTGCACCGATTAAAAGCAAAACCAAAATCATAGAAGCCATAACAATAAACACTGCTAATATGGAAGGTACATGTTTCCCTTTCAACCACAGTAACGGTGGAATTCCAAGTGACGCAAGAAAGACAGAAACAAGAAATAATACAACTATGGATTGTGCGAGATTAATACCCGCTATAATTATTACAACAGCGGCTACGCCAAGTAATACGCGCACAACCCGAAACGAATTATTTGGTTCTTCTAAAATCATATTAGATTAGGTCACACACATGCTCTTTCATTTAAAGAGCACGTTTTCCTTTTATAACATTTAATAAAATCATTATAACTGCAATTACTAGAAGAACATGAATAAAACCACCAATAGTGTATGATGTCACTAATCCGATAAGCCAAAGCACAACTAAAACGACTGCGATTGTGTATAACATTGTAAGTTTCCTTTCAATTAAATTTTGTTTTTAGATTCAATACTAAGTTAAGAATACAAGTGCGGCTGTTCAATCAGGCGAAAGGATGAAAAAGGAACTACATCTTTTAGATTAGTACAGCATTATTACAATTTTTTTGCACAAAATTTTGATTTAAAAATATATGCTTATATTTGTCTTAGGTTTCGACAGTGTAATATTTAAAATACTCAAAAACTCAACAGCCAACTGCCCCGTGCCTGCTCCAATAATAGCTTAAGTGCTTCAGTTCCCTCTTTCAAATTAACCATTGTGGAATCAAAATTATCTGCAGTCGTTGTATTCATTAACAACCTTCCTATAGTTCCTTCACCTGATTGTATACTGTTTGTAATCGCAGCTAAATCATTAGTTATGGCTGCTGTAGATGCGATTGTCGTTTTCACAGCAATCAGAATACTGTCAAGCTCACCTGCTTTATCCATAACAACTTTAAATTCATCTGAACCTTCTTTCAAATTAATAATAGTCGCCTGGATATTTTCTCGCCAGGTTTGATCCATCATTAACCTGCCAATAGTTCCTTTTCCTGATTCTATATTGGTTGAGATCTTAGCCAGATCACCTGTAATTAATGCTGTATTATCAATCGTTGTTTTTAATGATGCCATAATATCATCGATAGCAATTGGCTGAGCTGTCTGAATTACATCATTATTCTCTATACTTTTTTTTCCGCCAGTTCCGGGATTTATAACCAATACTTTATTTCCGATAAGTCCTTCTGATCCTATTGTAGCGATAGCATCCTTTTTAATAAACTTCCTACTGCTTTCATCAATAACAATATCAACTCTAACAGTTGTATCGCTAATTAAACTTATGCTTTCAATAGTTCCTATATTTATTCCTGATAGGCGTACATTATTTCCTGACTGTAATCCCCCAACATCTTTGAACACTGCTGTAAGACGAAATGTGTTCTTGAATAAGAGCTGTTTATCCCCAATAAAATATATTGCTAAAATCAGTGCCACCAGACCAAGGGAAACAAATATCCCAAGCTTGATTTTATTAGTTGAATTCTTTTTCATTTTAAATACTCCTGCTTAATTGCACACTGTTTCATTCAAAAAATGATCTTATCCATGGATCTGAAGATTTCTCCAGTTCGTCAAACTTTCCTTCTGCAGCACATACTCCATCTTTGATTACAATAATTCTATCGGCTGTTAACTTAGTACATTCAATATCGTGAGTAATAATTATGGAAGTAGTATGGTATTTTCTTTGCACTTCCAGAATAAGATTACCTATTTCTTTTGATGTTATGGGATCAAGTCCGGTTGTAGGTTCATCATAAAGCATTATCTCAGGTTTTAATATTAATGTTCTTGCTAAACCTAAACGCTTACGCATACCTCCGGAAAGTTCTGAAGGAGTTTTATCAATTGCTTTATCAAGTCCAACATCATGCAAAGATTCTTTTATCAGCGAGTCTAATTCCTCTTTTGATAACGTGCTCAATTGATTTCTCAATGGAAATTCAAGATTTTCTCTAACAGTCATTGAATCATAAAGAGCGCCGCTTTGAAAAAGGAAACCAATTCTTTTTTGCACCTCAACAAGTTTCTTATGCTTTAACTCAGAAATATCCTGTCCGAATATTAAAAGCTTACCGTCATCAATATCTATTAATCCAACGATACATTTAATAAGTACAGATTTACCGGTTCCGGATTGTCCAAGTATCGCAAGATTTTCTCCTTTATTTACAACCAGATTAATATCGCGCAGTACGTGATTATTCCCGAAAGATTTTTTAAGATGCTGCATCTCAATCACAACATCCTTCTTCTGTTCATAATTAGTTTTACTTTTAGTTTCGATATCGGTTGTATTTTCTTTCATTTGTCTGACTGCCAATTTTAACCTTGAAGCAAACTTGTAATTTGCACTGCTATCATATCTATTATAAAAACCATTAATGATCCTAATACCACGGCTGAATTTGCTGCTTGACCAACACCCTCAGTACCTTTGTTTGAATTATATCCTTTATAACATCCTATTAAGCCGATAAAATATCCGAAGAAAAAAGTTTTAATAATTGCCGGAATCAAATCCGCAAATTCCAGACTTTGAAAAATCTGAGAAAAAAATAGGCTGGCACTTACATCTCCTTTTATATTAACACCTACAAATGATCCTGCTAAGCCAAAACCATCAGCAAGAATTACCAGTATAGGAAGCATAAATGTTGCAGCAACAACCCTTGTAACAACAAGATATTTAAATGGATTATTGTCCGATACCTGCATTGCATCAATTTGTTCAGTTACATTCATCGATGCGAGTTCTGCTCCTATTCCCGAACCAACTTTTCCGGCAAATATTAGTGCCGTAATAACAGGACCAACTTCTCGTATTAGCGAAACCGCGACCATTGCAGGCAGTAATGATTCAGATCCAAATTTTGCCAAAGTAGGTCTTGATTGAATGGTTAATACAAGCCCGATTATAAATCCGGTAATAGCCACCAAAGGAAGAGATTTGTAGCCAATCAAAAAAGATTGCTTCATTACCTCATTTAATTCGTATGGCGGTTTTATTACTTCTTTAAAAAAACGAAAAGTAAAAGTTGTAATAGAGGCAACCTCTATAAAGAATTTTTTAAACATCGAATCAGGAATAATCTCCGGAGATTCTTCTATGACAATTTCGGTTGTTTCGTTTTCAGTTTTAGGTTGCTGTGAAATATTTTTTACCATTTGTACATTTGTGTCAATTTATTCTTGGGTGATTTTAGATAAAATTTCGATTTTGTACAATCAGGCAAATGGATGAAAAAGGGATTACATCCGTTGAATAGGCTCTGATTGCTTATTAAAAGAATCTTTAGGTAAAAATTGGAAGAGGAAAAGTAGAGTACACTTTTTAAGTGCCCTCTACTAGTTAACAAGAATATCTACTGGTTTAGAATACCTTTATTCTGCTTTTCATTTTTCTTGTCTCTCTTTGCGGCTTTTTTTTCTTTCATTGTTTTTGACGGTTCTTTTTTTGAACCCTTTTTACTGTCCTGACCTTTGCTCATCATTTTCTCCTGTGTTGTTTAATTTTTAATTATGATTTCTTTCTTTAACTACATTAACAAAGTTTTTTTTACCAACTTATCAGCTTTTCTGCTCTTTGCCATTTTTGTTTTATCGTCTGCAAACTTTTTAGTGTTTGCTTTTTCCATTTCAATAAGTTTAAGTGTTTCGGATTCTTCTGCTTTAAATTCAGATTTAAGTACAACAATTTGAGCTTCTGTGGCAACACGTTTAAGTTCTATTTCAGAAAGTTTACGTTCAATTTCCTGTTGACGTAATAATTGTTCTGCATCATTTTTTGCTTCCTGAGTCAATCGGGCAGAACCTGTTAATACGCCTTCGGGACCAACATATACATCGACTAAATCAATACCTTTATCGGTAAGTTTGAACTCACGGATCTGATTGGAATGATCCATACCCCGTGATTTAAGAATATACAATCCTCTGTTACGTTCACCGCCGATTTCAATATCACGCAGCAAAAGCCAGGTATCAATTAAAGATGAAATTGCTACATCCGTAATCTCCTGATTGTTACCACCATTGGTTAAACTTGCAAACATTGCAGTGATATTTCTCATCTTACAATAATCTACAATCCGAAGCAGCATTATTTTAACTTCCGTTTGATTTCCACCCATAATAAATGCATCTATAGGATCGAGAATTACTATTTGCGGTTCAATTTTATCAATTAGTTTGAGAGTTGTTGTTAAATGATGTTCTAATCCATGAAATGTTGGACGTGTTGCATGAAAATGAAGCAAACCTTTTTTTACCCAGGGTTCCAGGTGAATTCCTATAGAAGACATATTGCGCATGAACTGACTTGGTGATTCTTCAAAAGCAAAGTAAAGAACTTTTTCTCCTCGCTTGCATGCTGCTTCAACAAATTGTGCTGCAAGACTTGTTTTACCTGTGCCTGCTGTGCCCGAGACAAGAATTGTACTGCCGCGAAAAAAACCTTCGCCGGAAAGCATTGTATCAAGTCGTTGAACTCCTGTTGAAATTCTTTCTTTAGTAGAAATGTGTTTCAATCCTAATGAGGTAACAGGAAGAACTGAAAATCCATCTTCATCAATCAAAAAAGGATATTCGTTAGTACCGTGTGTTGATCCACGATATTTAACAACTCTCAATCGTCTGATTGATGATTGCTCTGTAACCCGATGATCCAGCAAAATAACACAATCGGAAACGTATTCTTCCAAACCCTGACGAGTTAAAGTTGCGTCGCCTTTTTCGCCTGTAACGATTGTTGTAACACGTTTCTTTTTCAACCAAGTGAACAATCGTCTTAATTCTGTTCGCACAGCAGTAGCATTAGGCAGTTCTGAAAAGAGTGTTTCAATAGTATCAAGCACAACTCGCTTAGCACCAATACTTTCAATAGCATGATGGATACGGACAAATAATCCTTTGAGATCATATTCACCGTTTGTTTCTATTTCACCTTGCTCAACGTGTATATGTTCAAGCCATAATTTTTTATGTTTTACAAGATCAGCCAAATCAAATCCAAGGGAAGTAACGTTAGCGGTTAATTCTTTTTCAGTTTCTTCGAACGAAATAAATACTCCCGGTTCATTGTAGATATTTGCACCACGAACGAGAAACTCCATCGCAAATAAAGTTTTACCGCACCCTGCGCCTCCGCATACGAGTGTTGGTCTTCCTTTCGGTAATCCTCCGCCTGTTATTTCATCAAATCCTTGAATGCTAGTAGGTGATTTTGGGAGGGTTCTTCTTTTAAATTTTACTTGTTTTTTTTTCATGTGGTATCTATCCAAAATTTATAAACATTTTATATACTTTTATTATGTCTGTTATTCTCAATATTATAGTTTTATAATTTTTATATTATAAAACACAACAGATAATAAATAACGTAATATTCTTAAAAAATAGTCCAAAGGGATGAAAAAGGGATTAAATCTTATAGATGTTAAGGCAGTAAAATCCGTTTATCAATTTATTGGCTCGGTTGAAATAATTTTGCCTTCAACAAACTCCATTTGATATTTTTTTGAAATGAAATCCATATATCGCAAACAAAATTGCTAAAGAGAACAACTGCGGTTTACGGAATAAAGTCCACAGAAATAATTTCCAGTAGTAAATTCTTTCTTCACCAATAACCCCCAACTTTACTATCGATCTAAAAAGAGCAAGAATGTAATTGGGATTAAGATGAAATACTTTTTTCTTCTTCGGTTCAAAATCTTTCATAAAACGCATAACGCGTTCATAAAAATATTTAGGCGAGTAAATAGTTTTTAAAATTGACTTATATCCATCAGAAAGTGTTTCAGAACCCATCTTAGGAATAAAATTAATAGTGAAGTCAGTATTGTTGCCAGTAAAATCATTTAGCATTCTTCCCTCTTTCAGCAATCTTTTCTCAAGTTTTGTCCCTTTGGGTGCATTAAGTAATCCAACCATTGCTGTTACAATTCCGCTTTGCTGAATAAAATTTGTAATCTCATCAAATATTTCCGGATGATCATTATCAAATCCAACAATAAATCCTCCCTGCACTTCAAGACCAAACTGCTGAATCTTTTTTACGCTTGCAATTAAATCGCGGTTTGCATTTTGAGGTTTATGACATTCGATAAGACTTTTTTTATTAGTTGATTCGATGCCAATAAATACAGCCTCAAAACCAGCTTTAGCCATTTGCCACATCAAGTCTTCATCATCAGCAAGATTAATTGATGCTTCAGTGTTTAAATAAAATGGATTTTTTCTTTTTGTCATCCACTCGGTAATAGCCGGCAGAATTTCTTTTTTCAATTTAACTTTGTTACCGATAAAATTATCATCAACAAAGAAAACAGGTCCGCGCCATCCGGTAAAATATAATGCATCCAGTTCAGCTATTACCTGATCTTTTGTTTTTGTGCGCGGCAGTCTTCCATATAAAACTGTTATATCACAAAATTCACAATCGAAAGGGCATCCGCGTGAATATTGAAGATTCATAGATGTATAATTATTCATTGATACAAGATCCCATTGCGGCAGCGGTGTTGTTGTAATATCTGCCCAGTCATCAGAAGTGTATTTATGTTTAGGTTTTCCCTCAGCTAAATCTTTTAGGAAAAGTGGAAGTGTAATCTCAGCTTCATTAAGTATCAGGTGATCAACGTTATTGTAATATTCTGAACTGCTTGTAAATAAAGGTCCGCCGGCTACGATTTTTGTGTTTAAGCTTATACATTTTTCAATTACCTCATTGGCGGATTCACTCTGAATTGACATTGCACTTATAAAAACGAAATCTGCCCAAAGTATATCATCGTCAGTCAATTGATTAGCATTCATATCGATTAGCTTTTTATTCCAATCTTTGGGCAGCATTGAAGCCACTGTTAAAAGCCCCAATGGCGGAAAACTTGCTTTTTTTGAAACGAACTTTAAAGCATGTTTAAAACTCCAGAATGTATCCGGATACAAGGGATAAACCATTAGAATATTCATTTTACAATCCTTGTAAAAAACCATTCAGTGATTTTAAGATTTTTATCTAAGTATAGATTCATCTATTTGCAACCAAAATCCTATCGATTTTCAGGATGAAAAAAGTATAACGTATATATACCCAGTTAAAAATATATCTTGATTTAAAAAATTATACATCAACTATTTACCATAGAAATACTTTTAGTAATTGTTTTTAACGACTCGTTAGTATACGAATAATTTGCAATTTCTAAACGTGTATGTAATGCAAGTTTTTCCATAATATTATGAATGTGACTTTTAACTGTATAAGTTGATACATGCATATTATGAGCAATCTCTTTATTGCTCATACCTTCGCTAAGTAGTTCTATAACTTCTCGTTCGCGTTTTGTCATCTTAACTGCGTCTTTAGTTTTAGTTTTGCTTTCTCTTACTGCATAATTAACAATTTGTGAAAAAAGAGAATCAACCAATATCGGTGGAAGAATTGTAGCACCTTCAGCTACTGATCTTATTGTGGTTAAAAAATCTTTAAGTGATGCATCTTTAAGGATAAAGCCGTTTGCCCCAGCTTTTACAAATTGTAAAATATCCTCTTGCACTGGTGCAAGATCCATTACAATTATTTTTGCTATCGGAAGAATTTTTTTTACTACTTTTACAACATGCAAACTATTCTGACTTCGCAAACCTAAATCCAACAGAACTACGTTCGGATCTAATAGCTTTACTTTAGCAATAGTGTTTCTGGCATTACCTGAAGCTGCTATTACAACCATATCCTCTTGAGGTTTTATAATGGAATTTATTCCATCACGAAGAAGCCGATTATCTTCAATAAGTAGTATTTTTATTTTTTTCATTGCATTATCTTTTTTGAATTTAAAATATTGTAATGGGCAAATTATTGTTATAATTATTAGCTATTTCAACTTCTATTAATTAGGTAGTTAAAGCAATCAATCAAAGGGATGAAAAAAGAATTAGATCTTTCAGATGAGATTGATTGAAGAATTATTTCGATTGGTAAGCATTATTTTCCAAAGATTATTCTTGAAATTATTGTGTTGATACGATTGTTAGGAATCTCAAGTTGTTTATCTTTCTAATCGCATACTTTAAAACAACGATTCACTAAATAACTTCAACTAAACCTGCAAATGTAAATTCCTTAAAGAATCTTACAGACAATAAAGATAGCATGCCGAGACTAACTATCTAAGGCATAAAAATATCATTTGCTTTTTTAATGATCTACTACATCACTAATTATCTAATAACGTAACCAGTTCTGCTCTTTTAAGACTATTTCCAACTTCTGCAACATTTTTATCGGCATTTATTAAATTATCTGCTTTGTCTTTAATGTTATGCACGGTTATTTAAAAACTTATCCATTCTTGAACTCTATCAAAAAAACATAACGGATGAATCACCTTTAACCACACCAACTTTAATTATTTCTAACCAAATGTTATCATTAGTAAATAGTATGCAATTATCCGGATTGAAAATAGTTTCTCTGGACATCGGTTCAGAAAAGAACAATAGGATTTTCGAAGGTGATAGCAATTGAGCTGATACTGGAAAACTTATCGTTACAATAAATAATAGAATTAATAGTTTTTTATATCTTGTCAACCAACGCATAATGTCAACTTTTATAATCTTGTTTATCTTTTTTAATTCTTTCATTTCAAATTCATTGTTTATTTGTACAACACTGATAATCAAAAAA
The DNA here is from genome assembly GCA_937982115.1 of uncultured Bacteroidales bacterium. GTDB lineage: Bacteria > Bacteroidota > Bacteroidia > Bacteroidales > ML635J-15 > Bact-19. The sequence goes on from CALJNE010000069.1 coordinate 15,238, forward strand.
AACAGTTTTATGATCAAAGAAATAAGCTGTACAACTCTTTTTTTTCTCTATTTGTTTTATGCATAGCCTTTAGCAGCTTGTACATTCCATACAGGATTATTATCCCAAATAGTAATTATATGTAAATCATTTGTGTCTCTTTTATCATTTTATTCACTTTCTGTTATAGCAAGATGCATTTATTCAGTGCCGATAACAATGGAACAAAGGGATAATAAAGGTATTAAGTCTTTTGGTTTAAGAAATTTAATGTTAAGATACTATTTCCAATTCATATTATTTTGATATGCAATAAAATACTGTTTTCAGCAAGTAAAAAATTTTAATTACAGTTTCTGCGATGCGAATATTAGTTAAATATATTTTGCACAAAAACTATTCATATCAAACTACCGAAAGCGATTAGCGCAGAAATAACAATTAATATACCTGCAATTTTATTTAACCATCGTAGTCCGTCTAAGTCTAACTTATCTTTAAAGAGTATAGTACCCGAACTAAGTATAAGAACCACAAGCACGAACCAATGAAAACTCCCGCTACAAGAATAGCAGCAGAAAGATATTTTAGTTTGCCGCCCAACCCAAGTGCAGCAAACACTGCGAGAAAAGCAAAAATTGTTAATGGATTTGTGAGCGTTAAAAAAACTGTAGTAAGGTACGATCTTGACATTCCTCCATTATTGATATGAATTTTGGGATCTTTAGGAGAAGCACGAAATATTCTTATCCCAATAAACAGAAGAAGCTTACCTCCTACCAAACGTATCCAAAATTTTTAACTAATAAATGTATCTGAAATAAATGTAAGTCCGAATGCAACAACACTGGCTTAAAATAAATCAGCAGTTGCGGCTCCAAGACCGATGACCATTTCGTGTAATCTACCCTCAGTGAGGGTTTTACGAATGCACAATATTCCTTTTGGACCAACCGGGACTGCTATTGCAAAACCAATTGCTATCCCTTTTAGAAAAAAGATATAATCCATACTATAATCTTCCGAACAGGATGTTCAGACAAATGTTTAAAACACAAGCTGTTACATCCTTTAATATTTACCTGAACACTTGATTTCTATAATCCTCATCAATATTAAGAGTGATTATAAAAAGATCTTCTCTTTTTTCTTCAAAGTTTATTTTATTTTCAATATGAGCTTTAATAGCTTCAACATTCTGAAAAAAATATTTATTGGATTGATCAACAACCTGAACAATGGGATAGTCTCTGGTCTTATGATTTTCCCATATAGTATCTGCTAAATCAAGCATTACAAAACGATTACTATTTAATAACATTTCATCGGTTGTCATATTCATCTCCATAAAAAAATACTTCTTGTTAATTTTTCTTTGAGAAAATATCGTTAAGTCCGGTTATAACAACATCAACTTCACGATTAAAACCATCTTTAAATGTTTCCCAACTATCTTTTCCTTCATACCTGTATTCAGCAAGCTTTTTTCTCAACTCGATATTTTTCTGCTCTAATACCAGTACTTCTTTTTCATATTGAGTTCTGAATTTTCTGGGTGCTTGTTTGAATTCAGCAATTTTTTTATCGTTATTACGAATTTTTAACTCAACATCACTTTTAAACTGCTGCCATTCTCTCTCATACTGAGCATGTGCATCCTTTAACTCCTGTTTTGCATCTTTTACATTTTGTTTTGCATCTTCAATATTTTCATTTTTGGTTTCACAACCATTAAATACTGATACTGCAAATAGCAGAATAACTGCTGCGATGAAATATTTAGTTTTCATAATTCTCCTTATAAATTGTTTAGAAACATTTGATACTATTTAATCTAATCTTCCGTAAACCTGCACATTTTAGGTTGCACCAGATTTCTAGATTTTTGAAATTATTTTTTGCACTTCTTCTTTAGTTTTTCCAAGTTTTTTCTGCAATCTGCCCAATAGTTCTTCTTCTTTCCCCTTTTCTAAAAGTAAATCATCATCGGTAAGATTTGCATATCGCTGTTTTAGTTTACCTGATGCTTCATTCCAGTTTCCTTTTATTTCAAGCTTGTTCATTGGTTACTCCTTTTAATATTTATAAAAAATAGTTTAATACAATCTATTACAGAAAATAATTACAGTTAATCTTTCTTGGAGAAAATATCGTTAAGTGCATTACTTACAACATCCATATCCTTATTAAACGCTGTTTTAAATTCTTCCCAATTTTCTTTTCTTTCATATTTGAAATCATTCAGCTTTTTCTTAAGCTCAATATTTTTTTGTTCCAGTGTCAGCACTTCATTTTCATATTTAGCTTTAAACCTTGTGCTGGTAGATTTCATCGCCGCTTTTAAATCAGCTATCTTCTGCTGGTTAGAATTAATTCTTAATTCTGCATTGCTTTTGAATTGCTGCCATTCCTTCTCAAATTGTACCTGAGCATCAATCATATCCTGGTTTGCTTTTTCAACATTGTCTTTGGCATTATCTCGATTGTCAGTACAACCGGTATAGAATAATCCTGTAATTAGCAGACTTCCTGCTAAAATGAAATATTTGGTTTTCATAACTGTCTCCTTATAATTTTTTTTAGAATATTTATGTGATTTAATATAATATCCCGGAAGCTCTAACAATTAAAGCATAATAAATTTCCGGTGAACAAACTGTTAATACCCTGAAATTATTTCTTTGTATTTTTTCTTTCCCTTCTACTAAAACTTAATCATCATTATTAATGAAGGATACAAATATCTTTTTACCTTCCGATGCGAATAGCGTCAAAGCTTCCTATCACTCCAAAAGCACTTAACAGCCACAGAACCACAACAATAATAACAACCACATTCAGGATTTTTTTGATAGTGGATTGCATTGGTATATAGCTGTTAATCAGCCACAGGACAACTCCTACAACTACTAACACAATAACAAGTGTTATAAGTGACATAATTTTTTTCCTCTCAAAATTTATTTATCTACAGATCCCCATAACAAGAGATCATGTTTTTATATCATACTTTGCGTTCTCAAAATTTTTCGTCCGCAAAATACATTTCAGCAAGTGGTTTAATGATTGCTGTACTATGATAGGAAGTATTTCGGGGTTGTACAATCAGTCAAAAGGATGAAAAAGGGACTAATCCGTTTTTAAAAATTTTGCCAATAAAAGGGTAATTACTCATTGGGTAAAGAAATATTATCAATTGTTGTTTTGTATTGGTTTGAAAGATGAACATGCTTTGCAATCTGTACCCGTGTATTAAGAGTTAACTTCTCCAGGATGTTGTGAACGTGACTTTTTACTGTGTAAATTGAAAGGTGAAGTTTTTGTGCAATCTCTTTATTTGTATCACCATTGGCAATTAGTTCTATCACTTGTCGTTCACGTTTTGTCATTTGTACTGAGTCATTAATCACATTATTAGTTAAC
>CALJNE010000070.1 GCA_937982115.1 uncultured Bacteroidales bacterium
ACATCAGGTATATTATTAGGGACGATTGGCGGGTGGCTTTTAGGCAAATTTAACTTAGAGCCGATGCTTTCTGATTGGGTTAAAAAAATACTTGCAAACAAAATGCAACAAGGTGAGTACGAAGAAGAAAAGCTAAGTTTTCGTGAGCGATTGCCCGATATTACCCGTGGAGCTTGGGACATCGTAAAAGATGTTGTTTTGTATGTGATAATCGGTATTGGTATTGGAGCAGCCATGCACGGTTATGTTCCTGAGAATTTCTTTGGGCAATATCTGGGTGGTGGAGAGTGGTGGACGGTTCCGCTTGCTGTGGTTCTTGCCGTACCGATGTATGCCAATGCCGCTGGTATAGTGCCCGTAATACAAGTATTTGTAGCCAAAGGCGTACCGCTTGGCACAGCTATCGCCTTTATGATGGCAACCGTTGGCTTATCTATCCCGGAAGCAACTTTACTTAAAAAAGTAATGACAATGAAATTGATAGCAATCTATTTCGGAGTAGTTACGGTATTCATTATTCTTTCAGGATTTTTGTTCAATATTTTATTATAATACATTATGAATCTTTTAGACATTCACAATCAAGAAAAGCCATTACAAACCCAGAAGATTTTTGGTTCTTCTGAAGGTTCAGTTATTTCAATTCAACTGCTTGAAAATGCAGAATTGAAAGAGCATATAACTAAAACTCCAGCTCTATTACTTGGCATAAATGGAGAAACGGTTTATGAAGATGAAAAAGGCCATAAAGTAAATATTAGCAATGGTGATTTTTATCAAATTGAACCCAATGTAAAACATTGGTTAATTTCTAAAACTAAAAGCAATTTAATATTGATAAAGTTATGAAAACTAAAACACAATTATTGCTTGAACTTTGGATAGAATCCCGAACACGATTTACCAATCAGTTAGATAATTTATCCGAAACGGATTTGCAAAAGAAACTTGGTAGTTCGCAAAATTCTGTTGGCTTTCTCATTCGTCATATAGGCGATGTAGAATTGCTTTTTGCTAAAAATGTTTTTGGAGACAGTTCTATCAAAGTAACGGCAAAAACAGTCATCGAAAAACGGGATACAGGCGAATGGACTAATTTAAAAGATTTAAAAAAATATACCACAGAATCTTTTGAAAAACTAAAATCAATCGTAGAAAAGCAATCAGACGAAGATTGGGAACACCCTATCACCACCAAAGAATTTGGCACAAAAACTAAAGCCGAAGCCTTTGGCAGAATTGTTTCACATACGGCTTATCACGCAGGGCAATTAGCAATCATTAATAAATACGGAAAATGAAAACACCTATATTGATAGTGGTATTCTCAATAATTTGTGTCAAAAAGATACTTGCACAAAATACCACAATAACAGGATTCTTTCCAACTATTGACCACAGCGGTAAATTAAATAATCGTTTTTCGTATAATAATTATTGGTTTGGATCTATAAAACCTTATGCTTCAACAGAAGGCTCCGCTCGTGCTTTATATCTCTATGCAGAAAATGGATTAACTTACAAAATTACAGACCAATTTTCTTTTACCAATTCCTATGTTTATGAAAGGCAACAACCTTTTGAAATGAATGCTAGAAACGAACACCGTCTTTTTCAACAAATTACTTTAAATCTACCTGTAAACAAAGCTAATATAAAACAAAGGATACGCTTTGACGAAAGATGGATTGAAAATATAAAAAACCATCAATTTCAATTTTCGCATAGAATACGTTATTTGCTGGGCAATGCAATTTCATTTTCAGAAAAGTATTACCTATTATCATACACTGAATTTTTTTTCAATACAACAAAAGGAAATAAATTCCAATTTAACGAAAATTGGTCAATTCTACAATTAGGATACAATATCAATCAAAATAATGCAATTGAGTTTGGTTATTTATTTATAGGTTGGATAAATGACAATCAAAATAACTGGTTTAATCAGCATTATTTGCAAACTACTTGGGTAAGTAAATTAAATTTTAACAAACATAAAACAATTTATATATGAAATCTAAAAACATTTTTTGTTTATTTACAACTGTTATGATGTTGCTTCTTAATTATAATTGCGAAGCACAAATCCCAAAAAACAACTCAACTTTGTCTTCTGATGCTAAAATTGAAGTTATTCAGTTTCACTCAGAACATCGTTGTATGACTTGTAATAAAATAGAAATTTTGACAAAAGAAGCATTAAAGGCTTATCCAAACATTTCATTTTTTTTGGTTAATGTTGATGATAAAAAAAATGCAAAAATGGCTGAACAGTTCGAAGCCACAGGAACGGCATTGTTTTTATATAACCCAAAAACTGGAAAGAAAAAAGACCTTACTGATTTTGCTTTTATGAATGCTAAAAGTAAACCCGAAGAATTTAAAAAGGGCTTGATAAATGAAATAAAGAATTTCAAATGATGGAATGGTTAGAGAATATTGTACAAAATAGCGATATACCTCTCCTTACGGCTTTTGCTTTAGGTCTACTTACAGCTATTGCACCTTGTCCGTTAGCTACAAATATTACCGCCACAGCTTATATTGCTAAAACAATTAATAGCAAAAGACAAGTAATATTAAATGGTGTTTTATATACATTAGGCAGAATGTTTTCTTACACCATAATAGGTGCTATCATATATTTTGGTGCAAGTAAATTTCACATCGCTAAAATATTTCAAGGCAATGGCGAAAAGTATATTGGTTTTATCTTGCTTATTATAGGTTTGATAATGTTAGATATAATTAAACTGAATTTTGTTAAAGGTGGAAATTTTACTGAAAAACTATCTGAAAAATTTAAAGATAAAGGATTGTTAGGTTCATTTCTTTTAGGTGCATTATTTGCGTTGGCATTTTGTCCCTATAGTGGAGCATTGTTTTTTGGAATGTTAATTCCATTGACTATAAAATCAGGCATTTATTTACCTATTGTATTTTCAATCGGAACTGGTCTACCCGTTGTTTTATTCGCCTTTGTTATTGCATTTAGTCTAGAAAAACTGGGGAAATATTTCAAAGCCATTACTAAAATTGAAAAGATAATGAGAATAATGGCTGGTATTACTTTTTTACTAACAGGAATTTACTATATCAATATTTATTTCAAAATACTATGAGGTATTCCCTTTTTGTATCAATAATTATTCTTTCAGCTTGTAGCTCTAACAAACATATTACTTTTGAAACTATTGACACCGATTTCTCTAAAGGAAGATTAACCCACAAACAAACTATTTCACTCAAAGACCTTGAAAAATTTCACGGACATTTATGTGATGGCTTAGTAGTTGGCACTTTGGCAATGCAACAAGCATTAAATGTATTATATCCAAATCAAACTATCGACAGAACAAATTTAAGGATAGTTAGTAAACCTTCGCCTTGTTTAACGGATGTTGCCATTTACCTAACTGGTGCACGATACCAATTCAATACTTTTTATGTGGACACTGCATTTAACGGGCTTTTCATTGTGCAACGTATCGACAACAACAAAGCCGTTTCAGTTTCTTTAAACAAGGGTGTAAAACCATCAGAAATCGACAGTTTAGGGAATTTAGCAAATCAACAAAAATTAGCAGCCTGCGACATTGACTACTTAAAAAAATTAGAAGACAATTTTACAAAACAACTCTACCATTATGACCCAAGTAAAATATTTACGGTAACAAAAATTGACAATTTTAACTGGCAACCAAACACCAATAATAATTATATCAAGACAGATATTTTAAACAAACAACAACCAAAATGCAACAGATAGCCAACGCATTTAGTGGCTCTTTTGTTTTTTTGAAACCGCTCAAACGCACCACGACAGACAAAGAAGGGCAACAGCTAACAGCGGTTCAGAGAGAAAAAGTCCTAAAAACAGAATACATCCATTGATGAAGATACGCCGTGAAAATCAGACAGAACATAGGACGGATATTTTATCACACGCTATCAGACAAAAAGAAAAATTTTTTAATATCAAACCAAAAAATTTGGATACGTA
>CALJNE010000071.1 GCA_937982115.1 uncultured Bacteroidales bacterium
GGATAAGGAATAAAGTAATTTACTATTACCGCTCCGATTAATAACAAGAAAAAATTTCTTACGTCTTTTGTCTTATCCATTCTTTATATCTAACTTCTTAATAACTTTAGCCGGTACCCCACCTACCATAGTGTAAGGTTCTACGTCTTGAGTAACCAATGAACCAGCAGCAATAAATGAACATTCCCCAATTGTAACACCCATAAGTATAGTGCTTCTTGCCCCGATATAACAACCATTTTTTATGATTATAGGGGCTTTTTTTTGTGGGTATAATAAATTTAATGGTGAAGGAGTCATATCAATATGAGTAATAAATGTACATTGCATAGAAATAACAACATTGTCGGCTATCTCAATTTTATCCCTTAAATCGAAAAAACTATTTTTACCTATGTGACACTTATTACCAATAATTAAATTGGAAAAATCTGTACAGTTATGAAAAACTAGCCCCGTTTCAATATCACAGTTTACACCAATTTTTACTTTATTTTTTTTCAATATATATATAACTGAATTTTTGTCCAATTTCTGTAAAAATAAATTTGTATTTTCATATCCTAAAAAAAACTTTCTGAGATAAAACACTAAAAGGTTTTTCTTAATATTTACATTAACAATTTTTTTCCGTATTCCGAAACCCATTTTATTGATTTCTCTTTTTCAAATAAATTTTATTTAATAAGCTTCCTATTTCTCCAAATAGGTTGAATGAACTTATTACACAGCAAAACATTATTATCTTTATCCATCAAAAGTTCCGGGCTTACTTTTTTAGTGAATCCAAAATCCTCAAACAATTCGTCTGTCAAATACTCTTTACCTGAAAATTCACAAATTTCTTTAGTTGGCTTTTTTAAAGGCGGATTGAAAATATATCTGCCGGCATATTTAGGTAACACCCCCCTTAAATAAAATTTTGAATTTTTATTTTCCTGACAATCTTTACATAAAGGAACCGTATATTTGTTAAGAGACTCTTTTCCGGCAGATAATTCACCACATAAAAAACAATACATCTTTTCTGCCATTTTAACGCTTATTGTAATAGTTTGAGCACCTAATGCTCTGAATGCAGTATTTTCAAATTTATTTGCAAACCAAAAGGCAAAACTTCCTTCATTTATTTTTTCTTCATTAAAATTGTGGTATTCTAAAAACGTATAAAGCAAATCGCAATTTTCAGCTAATGTAACATTTAAGCCGCATTCTTCAATAAACTTTTTCAATTTTTCAGGCTTGTACTCATATTGGAAAAATACTTCATCCTTCTTTTTATATCTTATTATCTTTTTAATAATGGTTTTAATCTCTTTTTTTGTTCTGTTTTTAAACACATTCCATGATACTGAAGGAGTTGTGATAATTGCAATGCCGCCCGGCTCAAGGACTCTAAGCGCCTCTTTAATAGGGAGCTGAGGTCCTTCAATGAAATGCTCAACTACACCCAAAGAGATGTATCCTCTCACGGAATTATCTTCATAAGGTAAATTTGTTACATCTCCAACGATAAACTTTTGATTGAATCCGTATTTATTTTGCCATTCTTTCAGGTAATCAATGGTTTCCTTAGCAAAATCAAGTCCTTCGATATCTATACCCAATTTAGAGAGGTAAAAAACATATCTTCCAACACCGCAGCCAGCCTCCAGTACCTTTCCAAAACGCGGAACATATTTTGTAATGTATTGTCGTCCACCGTAATAATCCCACATTCGTATTTCTGTTTCGGGCGAAATATTTCTCCATTCTTCCGTCCATTTTGATTCTTCCTGACCAATACTAATGATATTATTCATTTTCAAACTTTTCTAAATTTTCTAAAATGTAATCAACTTCGAAATTTGTTAAATCCACATGCAAAGGTAAGGTTATCATTTTATAATATTCTTTTTCAGCTACCGGACAGGGACTTGCATAAGGTTTAAATAAAGGCTGAAAAGTAAGGGGCGTATAATGACAACCTGTCGCAATACCTTTTGATTTTAGGTAAATAATTAAATCTTCTTTTTTCTCAGCCCTGATGCCAAACATCTGATAAACATATTTGTCGGGTTCATAAGGAAGTAAAGGACTGATGGTTTTTAAATCTCTGATTCCTTCCATATATTTATTAATTATTTCACTTCTTCTTTTGTTCATTTGCGGTAATCGTTCTAACTGAGCCAGACCTATAGAAGCTGCCAGATCATTCATATTATATTTCCAGCCCAATACATTAAGTTCATAAAACCAGTGATAAGCATCTTTATTTACTTCTGTATAAGCTTGAGCTGTTTTCCAATTATCTTTATCTATTCCAACCCATCGCATCGCTTTAACATCCTTAAATAATTCCGGATCATTCGTTACCATCATCCCTCCGTCTCCTGTGGTCAGACATTTTTTTTCTTCGAAGCTGAAACAACCAATGTCTCCCCAGGTACCAAGATTTTTTACTTTGTAGTTGCTTCCGGTAGTATGGGCGCAATCTTCAATAATTTTTAAATTTCTTTCCCTTGCCCAGGGAACTAATTTTTCCATTGCCACCGGATGACCGCAATAATGCACCGGAATAACAGCTACACAATCTTTATCATACTTCCTATCCAAATCTTCGAGGCTCATTCCCAGTGTTTCAAAATCCGAATCAACAAAAACCGGAATCAGGTCATTATACAATACGGCTGAAGCAGTGGCAGAAAATGTCATTGAAGGAACTAAAACCTTTTTGCCTTTTTGAAATCCAAATACCCTTAAAGCTAAATGTAAGGCGGCAGTAGCTGAATTAAGCCCAATCGCAATTTCTGCACCTACCCATTCAGCCCATTTTTGTTCAAATTCATTTACTTTTGGGCCTAATCCAATCCAGGAACGGTCAAAAGCATCCTTGACATTACTTAATTCAAGTTCCGTGAGTGATGGTTTAAATAATCTGATGTTCATATTTCTACAGAATTATATTGGTTTATAAAATCATTAAATGCCATATTTTTTTTGTCTTTATCGGATAAAACAGGGTTTTCGAAAGGCCATTGAATATTTAACTGCTTATCATTCCACAAAAGCCCTCTTTCATATTCCGGCGAATAAAAATTATCTACTTTATAAAGCACTTCACAATTATCTGTCAAAGTGCAAAATCCGTGTGCAAACCCTCTGGGTATAAGTAACATTTTATAATTATCCTCGGAAAGAATAACTGAGCCCCACCTTCCAAATGTATCTGAGTTTTTTCGCAGGTCAACAAAGACATCCAAAACTTCTCCTCTGATACACCGTATTAATTTTGTCTCTGCAAAAGGGGGTAACTGAAAATGTAACCCTCT
>CALJNE010000072.1 GCA_937982115.1 uncultured Bacteroidales bacterium
TTAAACCTTATGTTATTTGATTTCCATTTTCGCTTTATCGCAACGTAATTATCCATACTTATAGAGTTTCTGCGAAGAAAATCTTGATACAAAAACTCCATCTTTAAATATTTTATCCATGCCAATCTCACCTCCAAAAGTTTATAATAAGTTGGAACAGGCTTTAAACTTTGAAGAAAAGAATAAAAATTAGCATATACCTGTAAATACTTCGTTGCTACTCCTCGCATAAAACCATTTATAAATTCTTTGAATTCCCGTACTTTATAATTGTGCTTCATTAAACTTTTATCTAATTTCTTGATTTTTACAGGAATGTTTTTTTCTTTGTTTAAAAGTTTTATATCGTTAAGTAAAATTTTTTCATCATCCTTAAAAAACAATAATGCTCGCTTCCCAACCCTGCCGGAAAATTTCTTGTAAAAATCATCTCTTATACCGTCTCCAACATTAACAAACTTTAACTCTGTTAATCGGCTGTCCGTAATAGAACATAAATTAACTTTCTGCAAAATTCTTTTATGGCTCGCTGTTTCCTTCCTGCGTCCTTTTTCACTAAAATTAAAACTAACTTTATTTGCTATCGTTACCGATTCGTAATCCTGCCTGACTAATTGCAATGCTAAAAAAATCTTATGTCGCCAGTCAAATGCTGTTAAAATACTAATCTCAAATTTTTTAGAAATATTTTTTATTGTCAATACTTCACCACCATTAAACATATCTAACAACCGCAAAAACTTCTCCTTTTTATTTACATAATGAATACTACTCCCACTCGTTGGAATAAACGTGCGACGACATATCTTGCACCTATACCTTGATACATTTACATATTTTCCAAACTTAACAAAATGCTCACTCCCACAATGCGGACATTCTTTGATTGGAAGATTAACAATCTCCTTCGGGAAAGGATTGCGTTTGACCTTTTTAGGTTTTGGATTCATCTTTTGAATGAGTTTAAATAAAAATAGTAAAAAATCAACACATATTTGAAATATATGATTATTTTTACATTTATTTCTCTAATCATCAAAATATTTTCAACTTTCAACAAAATTTACTCCTCCAAATTCTTAACATTACTTGATTTTGCGACTTGTATGTCACACATAAACTCTTTCAAGATTTGATTAAATCTTCTTATTTTTGATTTTTCATTCATTTTTTATCCGACTTACTCAAAACAAATTTTTACAAATTTAAATAAATTTTTTGTAATTATTTAGCTCCTCTCAAAAAATAAAATTTTTGACCCTCCAAAATAGATTTTAACTCTTCAAAAATGCTTAAATTCATAAATTTTTAGCTTGCGAAAATTAAAAGATCAAGAAATTTTTTTAGTGCAATTTGATTTTTATATAACTATTCAACCAAAAAATATGTTTTCTTCAGTTATTAACAATGTAACTATGTAGGTCAAAAATAAAATACTCAAAAAACACCAATTTTTATTTTGCAATTTTTTTTTTAAAGCCTTATTTTTCAATTATAGGTCCGGAGTCTTGTGTTTTCAAAATTTTTTTTTTATTGCATTCTGATATATTAAATTATTCATAATTTTGAACAACAATATTTTGAATATGAATCTCAAAAATAATATAAGCTCACATCGCAGCACCACTTTCCTCTTTTACCTTTTCCCTTTCACCTTTTACCTAAAATTCAACAACATTATTTTTAACATGAACATCGCAAAGTGTAAATACAATTATGAGTTTTGTTTTCTATTTTTATTTTCATAATGTGTCCAATTTTTTAATTTGGCAAAAAAAAGGGGAAAATCTCCCCCATTTTTTAATCATTTGTTTCTTTCATTTTCTTAAATTTTTCTATTCCTTCGCGTAAGAACTTAAGAAATTCTTCAGAATTAGTATTATAACCTATTGGTTTAGTAAGAACTTTACCTTCAGGACTGATTAATACATAATAAGGTTGAGTATTTGTTTCAAAATTCACGATTTCAATATCGGCATTTGCTTCGCCAAGTTTTTGTTTGAGTTTTTTATCCCTTGACGAAATAAATTGTTTTGATTTTGGTAATAAAACAGATCTTTCGTCCACATATAAAGCCGCTAAAACAAGTTCGTTATTAAAAATTTCCTTTACCTGTTCGTTATCCCAAATTGAGGCCTGCATTTCTTTACAATTGGCACAGGAGTGTCCGGTGAAATATAATAATACTGGTTTATCTTGCGATTTTGCACATTCAAAAGCTTGATCATAATAGAAATATCCTTTCACTCCATAAGCGAGGTGCATTTTATCGGAAAATTCGGGTGTCTCACAAAGTGCTGATTCATCAGTTGCAATAGAATTTGAACTGATAGTTAAATCGAATTGTTGAGAAGTTTTTGGCGGAATTAATCCTGAAATGCTACTTAAATTTGCGCCGAACATTCCGGGAAATAAATATAAAGCTATAATAAATGAAACCATTGCCAAAAGTAACCTGAAAAATCCAACATGTGTAACATCACTGTCGTGTTTGAATTTTATTTTTCCCAACAAATAGAAACCCATCAGAACAAAAATTACTATCCAGATTGCCAAATAAAATTCCCGGCTCATTAATCCGAGGTTATAACTTTGGTCAATATTTGAGAAATATTTCAGAGAAAATGCAAGAATAATAAATCCCATTACAACTTTAACAGAATTAAGCCAGCCTCCGGATTTAGGCATTTTTTTCATTAAGCCGGGAGCAAGGGCAAGGATGGTAAACGGCAAAGCAAAACCTAATCCAAATCCAAACATTCCAACAGTAGGTTCAAGGACATCTCCTGAGGCTGCTTTCACAAGGAGTGCTCCAATAATTGGACCTGTGCAAGAGAAACTGACGATAACAGTTGTAAGTGCAAGGAAAAATGCGGCTATTAAACCACCCTTATCAACACGAGCATCAGCTTTATTTGCAAGACCTGATGGCATAACAAATTCAAACAGTCCGAATAACGAAGCTGCAAAAACTAAAAACAATAAAAAGAAAATTAAATTTGGTATCCAGTGAGTACTCAAAACCGTAGTAAAATTAGCACCTGCCGAAGTTAAAGAAACTATTACTCCTACAAGTCCATAAAGCAACATAATTGAAAATCCGAAAATTCCAACTTTCAACAAATTTTTCGTACGGCTTTCCGATTTGTTCATAAAAAAGCTAACTGTCATGGGAATCATCGGGAATACACAAGGAGTAAGAATACCAATAATACCAAACAATAAAGAAATAAAGAAAAATCCCCACAAAGATTTGTTGTTAGTCGTTTCTGTTTGTTTATATTTATTTTCAGTAACTAAAATAGGAGTTCCGGTTTTTGTATCTGAATTTTCTTCAAGATTCGAAGCTTCCTCTTCTCCCCCATTTATTTTAAAATTCAAGTCTGCACTAATAGGAATACATTTACCGTCTTCGAAACAAGCCTGACCCTCAATCAATCCTTTAACATTAAAGCCCTTATCGGTTAATACCTCAATCTTCTGAACAAATTTTGCATATTTTTCAAAATACTTAACATGAATTTCAAATACCTCATCATATTCTTCTTTAGGACTAGGAGTTTCCGTAACATTTCCTACCAATTTATAATTAGGTGATTCATTGAAAGTAAATTGCAAGGGCATTGGACCTCCGGCATCAAAAAATTGAGAATATAAATGCCATTTTTTTTCGATTGTGCCCTCCATGATGAGATTATAAGTTTTCTCATCCAGTTGAACGGTAGAAAATTTCCAGGTTACAGGATTTTCCATCTGCGAAAAGCTAAATACCGAAAAAAGTAATCCTGCAATTAAAGCAGAAAAACCTAATAAATTTTTTAGATACTTCATATTTTATAATTTTATGGTTACTAATATAGTTGCTCCTCATCAGCAGTAAAAAAATGGTATTCCATTAAGGTATAATCCATATTTGGCATGATGTGAAGCTTGCATTTATATTTTTTTTGCCATTGTTTACGAATAGAATTTAAAAAACCTTTTGTTAAATAAGCATGAACAAACGGATGAGTTTTTAGCACAATAGATTTAGACGAGTTCTTATTAATCAAATAGGAAAGATTATTTTCTATTTCGTCAACAATATTGATTGTAGCCCAAACCTTACCTGTTCCATTACAGGTAGGACAAGTTTCTGCTGTAGAGATTTCGGTTTCAGGTCTCACACGTTGACGGGTAATTTCCATCAGGCAAAACTTACTTAGCTGAGTTATCTGAAACTTTGCTCTATCAGTTTCCATTGCCTCCTTCATTGTATCATAAACTTTTTTCTTATTTTTTTCATCATGCATATCAATGAAGTCAACAATGATAATTCCGCCCATATCTCTCAATCTTAACTGACGAGCAATTTCAACTGCAGCAATAAGATTAACTTCTGTAGCATTAGCTTCCTGATCTTGTTCAGAATTAGAACGATTTCCGCTATTAACATCAATAACATGAGCTGCCTCGGTATGCTCTATAATTAGATAAGCCCCATTTTTGAGTGGTACGGTTTTTCCAAAGGAGGATTTTATTTGTTTAGTTATCCCGAAATGGTCAAAAAGAGGTTCTTTGCCTGTGTAAAGTTTTACAATTTTTTTCTTTTCGGGAGCAATATCTTCTATGAAATTAAGAACTTCATTATATGTAGTCTCGTCATTAACCACTATTTGATTAAATGAAGAATTAAGCATATCTCTTAATATAGCGGTTGTGCGAGTAACCTCACTCATCAAAAGCATAGGTGGTTTAGAATTTTCGAGCTTTTTATAAAGATTCTCCCATCTGTTTAAAAGCAAATTAAGTTCTTTGTCAAGTTCTGCCACCATTTTATTTTCGGCAACGGTACGTACTATAATGCCATGATTTTCGGGACTAATGCTTTCGATAAGTTTTTTTAATCTGGTTTTTTCCTCTATGGACTTTATTTTTTGTGATACAGATATTCTTCTGTTAAAAGGTAATAAAACAATATATCTGCCTGGTATAGAAATTTCGCAAGTAAGTCTTGGTCCTTTTGTTGAAATAGGTTCTTTAGCGATTTGAACAAGTATATATTGACCGACAGTTAAAACGTCAGTTATTTTCCCGTTTTTATCAATATCTGCTTCGGGTTTTATTTTATTGATATTAAGGTTTTTATTTTTATTTGATAATCCGAGATGCAAAAATTTATTCAGTGTTTGAAAACCCGGTCCCAAATCAAGATAATGTAGGAATGCATCCTTTTTATAACCTATATCAATAAAAGCAGCATTTAATCCCGGCATAAGTTTTTTAACTTTTCCGAGATAAATATCTCCAACCCCAAATTCAACATTCAAATGGTCTTGAGTGAGTTCGACCAATTTTTTATTATGTAGTAATGCAATATTGATTTGAGAATTGTTTACATCAATATACAATTCACTTTGAATATCAACCTTTGCTTCTTCTGCCATCTTTATCAATTAAAACAAATCAAACCTTTAGCAGCCTAAAGGTTTGATTATAACAATTCTTAAAAAAAATTGTTTACTTTTTCTTTTTATGTCTGTTTTTTCTCAGACGTTTTTTCCTTTTATGAGTGGCCATCTTGTGCCTTTTTCTTTTCTTTCCGCTAGGCATAAATTTAACTTTTAATTATTATTTTTAACTGAATCAACAAACACTTTTGCAGGTTTAAAATATGGTATTTTGTGAGCAGGTATTGTAATTGTAACATTTTTAGAAATGTTTCTTGCTGTTTTTTGTGCACGAGTTTTAATGATAAAACTGCCAAAACCTCTTAAATAAACACCTTCTCCATTCTCCAAAGATTTTTTTATAATCTCAATGAATGATTCCACCGACTTCTGAACAACCAACTTCTCTATGCCGGTATTTTTACTAATTTCATTTACAATATCAGCTTTAGTCATATCTTTTTGTTTTTATAATCATTAAAAATTTGAGACTGCAAATATATATTTTTTTATTCAGAAAAAAAGAATAAATTTTTAATAATTATTTTGTTAAAGTTTTTTTAATGATTATTGACAATCGAATGATCCTTAATCAAGAAAATGTAAATAATACAATCAAATAATCATTGAGAAAACCACATTTAACAGATTCAAAATGATATTTTTTGTTTTTATATTAAAATATTTAATACCTTTAAAAAAAACTTTTATTAACCAAAATTATTTTGCTTTAACTCTAAAAATCAAAAAAATGAAAAAAATTATTGCTTTATTAATTGGATTTGGCTTCATTTATTTTATTAATGCTCAAACATGTGAATTTTACATTCCATCGCAAATTGGGGAAAAAATCACAACTGAACATTATGACAGCAAATCAAAATTAACCGGTTACGGGACCTCTGAGGTAATTTCTGCCAGTGAAACATCAAATGGGACAGAAATCGTTATTGAAGTTGAAAATTTTGATAAAAAATCTGAATCTTCAGGAAAAAGCCGTTTGAAATATTATTGCAGAGGCGATGTTTTCGAAGTTGACATGAATTCTTTTATTAGTCCCGAACAAATGGCCGGTTTTGAAAATATGAAGATAGAGACACAAGCCCATAAGTTGGCGTATCCATCTGTATTAGTTCCAGGAATGAAACTTGAAGATGGTTTTGTTGAAACCGTAATTTCAAATGAGGGCATAAAAATTATGACTTTGAGAGTTGATGTAACTAATATTGTTGTTGAAGCTGTTGAAGAAATTACTGTACCCGCAGGAACATTTACAGCCTATAAAATTAGTTCAGACATTACAAGTAAAACCGGTTTCATGACTATGAATTTTAAATCTGTTCAATGGATGGTTAAAAATATTGGTGTGGTAAGAAGCGAATCCTACAACAAAAAAGGTAATCTTAATTCATACTCTGTCGTTTCAAAGATTGAATAGTTTCTTAAAAATCTTGTAAGAATTGAATTGAAAAATTTAAACACCTTTTCCCTGAAAAATAATTTTTATGGTGTAAATTAAAATTTTGAAATCAATAAACAAAGATCTGTTTTCGATATAGATGATATCGTATTTTAATCTTTCGATCATTTGATCAACGTTTTCTGCATAACCGTATTTAACTTGCCCCCATGATGTGATGCCGGGACGAACGGATAATAAATGAACATAATGAGGTGCTTTCTGAACAATCTGATCTATAAAAAATTGGCGTTCAGGTCTTGGACCAACTAAAGACATATCACCTTTAAGCACATTGTAAAACTGAGGAAGCTCATCCATTCTGGTTTTTCTTAAAAATCTTCCAAAAGATGTAACTCTGTTATCATCTTTGCTGCTCAATGCAGGTCCGTTCTTTTCAGCATCAACATACATTGACCTGAATTTATAGATTTTAAAAGGCTTTCCACCCTTACCTACTCTATAATGACTATATAGTATTGGACCTGGCGAGCTAAATTTAACTCCCAAGGCGATAAATAAATAAAGCGGAGATAATATTATTAAGGCAAATATACTGAAAACAATATCTATTACACGTTTGAAATGTTGTTGCCAAACTGGCATAATGTTGTGATTTATTTCAATCAAAGGCATACCGAAAATTGCAGACATACGGACCTTACCTATTAAAATATCGTACATATCCGGAATAACTTTTATAACTGCTTTAACTCCTTGCAATTTATTGATAATATTTTTTATTTTACAATGCTCTGTAGATTCAATAGCTATTACTACTTCTACAACTTTATTATCGTTTATAATTTGTTTAATATCTTCTATTTTGCCTAAATGCGGAAGATAATCTTCCAATAAATATTTTTCTTTATTTTCAACACTAACAAAACCAATAAATTTCATCCCTGAGGATACAGGTTGATTTTCAACTTCTTTTAATAGTTTTATTGCCTTTTTATTATCTCCAATTATTAAAGTATTAAATGTCAGTTTTCCTTTGTGTACTTTTTTATTGGTAATTGATGTTATAACTAATCTTGGTAAATATGTTAAAACAAACTGTAAGAAAAGTAGAAGGAAGAATAATTGGTAGTATTGTTTATAAGTACCAACCCAATCATCAAGAATAAGAACAAAAAATAAAATAAGTACCCCAATCAAAGATGTGACAAAAGTTTGAACAAGTTCCTGGAGTCGTGATTTTCGGAAAACAACTTTATAATAACCGCTGAGCAAATGCAAAACAATCCAATAAACAGGCAAAATTATTATTGCCATATAAAATTTATTGTCAAATTCGAGCGGAATTTCGTAACCAAACTTTTGAGGTTCGATATAAATTTTACGGAAAGAATAAAAAATAGTCCAGGTCACAATAACCGCCAAAACATCAAAGAAAATATACTTTGCCAACTGCCTCGTTTGTTGCATCGCTAATTCACCAAATATAAAAGTTTAATATTGTCAATATATACCTCTGTTTTCTGATTTTGAGCATTTTCAGGTTTGGAACAGGTGAAATACAATCTAAATTGACTGCCGTTTGCATTGATAATAAAATAATTCATGTCAATGTAAACTCTTTTCCAGGTATTTGTAGGATTAAAAACATAAACTCGTTTCCTAACTTCCATTGCCTGCTGACCTGTATATTCAAGTGAAAAAATTCCAAATTCAAAATTATCAGTAGATTTAAAACTCACTTCCAGATATACTTTTCCGGTTTTAGGTAAATCATAAAGAGAAGTAGTTCGACATTCAAAATTTTTCCGCTGATTATCAAGTGCAAAATACATAGATTTACCTTCAAGGGAATTTTGATTTTGTACTATCATTATGTTTGTATCGCTTTGTTGGCTTATTTCAAAAGCAATACCAATATCTTCAAAATCTTCAATCAAAGCAAAGGTTGCAGGACGATATATGAAAACTGGATTAACAGTCATTACTCCCCCCTCTGTTAAAACTGTATCAAAATAATATCCGTACATCATAGGGTAAATTTGACGATAAGAATCGCTTCCGGAGACTTTTATTCCCGGTTCTATCTGAATTGATTGCAATCCGCTTTCAAGAACAGGAACTTTAAACGGCACCTCAAAAATACCAATAAGTTTATTATTTACATACAACCAACAATCTGATATTGCGTGCTTAGCAGAACCTTGAGTAGCAGGGTCAGTCTCGATATAAATTGTGTCCACAGCAATATACGAAGGAATTTTTTCAGGGGGATTTATAACATCACAACCCAAATTCATTAACATTACTGCAAATATTATAAATAAGTATAAAATTTTCACAAATGCATTCATTATTTTGAACTGTTTTTTAAAACGCAAATATAAACTGAATATTGTTTAAAAGCTAAACTAAATTTAACGATTATTTAATTTTAGCTTTCCGTTTATCTTTGCAATAGTGTCAAAAGTACGGGTTAATGAGTCAAGATTTATTTCAGGAGTTTTGTTGTATATTATTGATTTTGCAAATGCTGAAAACTCATTTGAATAAGAATTGTTTTTGCGAATTGGTATAGGTTCTATTATTAAATTTCCAACATTTTGTTGAAATAAACTTGCGTCAGGACTATCATCGCGTTTTTTAACCTGCCAGGCTTTTGAATTATGGAAATCAACACTTACATAATAATTATCACAATAAAAATTGATTTCATGTGCGTTTGTAGTTGCTATTTGTCCTGCTGTTAATTGAGCACAAGCACCGTTCATGAATTCAATATTCACATTTATTATGTCAGGATCCTTTTTACTAAGACTTGAATAATTTGCCCAAATGTGTTTTATCTCGGCTTTAACAATATTTAGAATAATATCAACATCAACAAGAATCATGTCCATCAGTACCGAAGCATCTTCTTGATAATTTTCAAATTGTTTAAAATATCTGGATTGAATAAAACGGGGAGATTTAATTAGTGGACGAGCAGAAATAAACACATTATCATAATAATGTTGAAACCCGGCCATAACTTTCACATCGGCTTCTTCAACAAATTTAGATAATTTATATATGTTTTCATTTTTATAGTCAGAAGTGGGTTCAAAAAGTACATGTTTAAAGTTTTTTACAATGTTTTCGACGGTACATGGTTTTGAGTAAGGTGCGAATGCAATTACAGCATCAACATCGTGAATAAGTGATTCCGGAAATTCATAATGCAGTAATTGTGTTCCGCCTAAATCAATCTTTTCCGGAGAATAAACCCCAACCAGGTTTAATTCAGGAATAAACATTAAATTTTCTAATACTTCGCGATTTAAATTACTGTTTAAATAGACTCCAGTTCTTATCATGTTTTTTCTGTAAAAATAGAAAGCAGACTTATAACATAACATTAAAATAATAAGAACTTTTTAACCGGTTGTTGTTAAAATTCATAAAATATATTTTTTTGAGGTTATATTTTTTAATCATATCTAAAAATCTTCCGCATTATTTTTTTTGATTATACCTGTGTATAATTTTTAAACTCTCGAATTTTTCGGTCAAAATACTCTTTAACTTCCTCAAAACTATGACGTTGATCTACATCCCAATCTGTTATTTTATATACCATACAGTTATCGGGAATAGGAACTTTTTCTGTGCTTTTCCAGGTTCGCTTGTTCAAATCTATTAACAAAACTTGTGTAGCAAAATAT
>CALJNE010000073.1 GCA_937982115.1 uncultured Bacteroidales bacterium
GCTAAAAATTCATTTTGTCCAAAAGCCAACTAAGATAACTCAAAAGATTAATTATTGGTTCTTATTCAAAATTTTGTTGTTAAAAATTAGGTAAAAGGTGAAAGTGAAAAGGTAAAAGAGGAAAGTGGTGCTGCGATGTGAAATTATATGATTTTTGTGGTTCAAATTGAAAATAAGGTTGTTAAATATAGTTCAAATAATAAAATGTGCATTTGCGGAATGAATTTTTTGTAAGGAGGTGTTTTTTTTATAAATTATTTTGAAGATGTGTTGATAAGTGTCTGCAACCCAACGGCGAACAGGAAAAGAGAATATTTGTGAGTGGAGTTTATTAGGCTTTTAATTATGGTTTTATATTCAAAATTATGTTGTTAAAAATTAGGTGAAAGGTGAAAGGTAAAAGGGAAAGTGGTGCTGCGATGAGAAATTATATGATTTTTAGTGTTCATATTCAAAATTTTGTTGTTAAAAAATTTCCATATAAATTATGGCAAAGTAGCTTCTAAAGAATTGTTTTATCATTGTCAATTAGTTGTTTAAGCAACTCAATAGCATTATCTTCTTCTATGTTTTTGTAAACGACCTCTTTACCTTTATAAACATGTACTTTGTTATTAGCAGCTCCCACTATACCGTAGTTTGCGTCGGCCATTTCGCCTGGTCCATTAACAATACAGCCCATGATAGCTATTTTAATTCCTTTGTATTCTGAGAAAGCTTCTTTAGCTTTTTTTGTAAGTTCTTCGAGGTTATACTCCGTTCTACCACAACCGGGACAAGAAATAAATTCAGCTTTGGAATATCGTATTCCTGTTGCCTGAAGTAATTGCAGGCTTAATTCGAGTGAATTGATGACTTTTTCATTTGTTTCTATCCAGATTCCTGAAGCCAGATTATCAATAAGCGCTCCGCCGGGGAATGAACCTGCTTCAGCAATAGCTTTCTCATAATCTGAATTAAGAATTTTTTGAGTGATTATTACAGAGGCTTTTTTATTGATTTTTGTAATTTCTTTGTAAAAGTATCTGGTTTCGCCTAATGGATTTTCTGTTACAAATTCCAGCACAAAGCACACATTTGGCTGTGATAATATTTCGTAATATTCTCTTTTTAAAACATCGAAGGATCTGATTTTAACAAAATAAAAATATTCCGGTTTTAGTTTGGAAATATTAAGATCTACAATATCTATTATGGGGAATAAATTCTTTAATTTTTTATTTCCTTTCCATGTGGAATAACGAGTGATGTATTTTTTTTCGGGAGAGAGATTTTCGGGAATTTTTTCTATAAATACAAAATCTGTTTCCTCTGTATCTTGACCGGATATAATAGCAAATCTGTTACAATTTAGTATATTGGGATATTTTGTTGAATGTTCGTAAGGATTATAAGTATTTGTAATTTGACTGACAACCTGGAATTTGAATAAGCGATTATTATATTGTTCAAGAAATTTTTTTGCAAAAATGATTTCGTTAACCGGATTTTCTGTTAGCGAAATTCTGATAGTATCTCCAATGCCATCGCTTAATAGAGACCCTATTCCTATTGCAGATTTAATTCTGCCGTCGGTTTGGTTTCCGGCTTCTGTTACACCTAAATGTTGTGGTAGAATTATATGATTTTCCATCATTTTTGCATTTAGTAATCGGCAGGCTCTGGTCATAATAGCTGTATCGCTAGCTTTCATTGATATTACAAGATTAAAAAAGTTTTCGGCAGCGAAAATCTGAATATATTCCCAGGCAGCTTCTACCATACCTTGTACTGTATTGCCGTAACGACTCATAATCCGATCACTTAATGAACCGTGATTCGAACCTATTCTTATTGCTGTTCCATATTCTTTACAAATTTTTATTAATGGTAACAGCTTTTCATACATTTTTTCTAATTCAAGTTGGTATTCAGTTTCGGAGAATTCTATTTTCTTAAATTGAGCTCTTTTGTCAATATAATTTCCGGGGTTAATGCGTACTTTTTCTACCACTTTCGCTGCTTCTTCAGCAACAGCAGGGTTAAAGTGAACATCAGCTATCAGAGGTTTTTTATAGTTTTCTTCCCAAAGTTTTTTCTTTACTTCTTTTAGAAATTCAACATCCATTATTCGAGGAACAGAAATTCTTACTAAGTCTGCTCCTGCATCAAAAATTTGTTTACACTGCTGGATAGTTGCTTTAACATTTTCGACAGGTAGATTGGTCATGCTTTGTAATCTGATTGGATTTGTTCCGCCAAGCTCAATATCGCCGATTTTTACTATTCTGGTCGGAATTTTTTCTCTATTGTGAATGTCAATGCAATATCTGTCAGGAAATACAATCATTTTGGTATGTTTTAGAAAAACTAATTATTTTGAAACTTGTTAAAGGTAATATTTTATTTCAATATTTAGTTTTGTATTTGATTTTTTCTCGATTAAGCATTCTTTAAATTTTGGCGGTCCGAGATATAATGTTGGATTGTTAGAAAAACCAAAACCTTCGGTTGGTATTCCAAAAATGTTAGTATCAACTTTTTCGTTATTGTTCTCATCATGAAAAACTGATATAGCATAAAATCCGTCAGGAATGCTATTAGTCTTTATTTTTATGGATCCTTTTTGAGCTTTTACAGAACCGGCATCAATAAAACCGGTTTTTGTACTTAAAAAATGTTTTTCATTATCAAAAATTGCATATCTGATGTATCCTTTTGAATTTCTGATATTTGTAATTGTTAATTCTATAGAGCTGTTTTGAGAAGTGAGTGTAAAATTCACAAAAGAAAAAAACAATATTAAGAGATTAAATTTCATTTAATTTTTATTAATAAAATTTCTTGAAGCCGATAATTTCTCTTACTTCTTTAATAGTTTTAGAGGCACTTTCTCTTGCTTTTTCTGCTCCCATTTTAGCTACTTTGGCGAGATATTCGTTGTTTTTATCAATATCTTTAATTCTTTCGTTAATTGGTTTGATAAGTTTTATAACATCCTCGGCAAGTTGTTTTTTTAGGTCGCCGTATCTAATTGTACAGTTTGCGTATTGTTCTTTAAAGTAATTTACGGTATCTTTTTCAGAGACTATTTCGAGAATGGTGAAAAGATTTTTTACAGGTTCGGACATTTCTGAGTTAGGAACTGTTGGTCCGGTATCAGTAACAGCTCTCATAATTTTTTTTCTTATAGTATTTTCATCATCAGCTAAGTAAATTCCATTACCTTCGGATTTTCCCATTTTGCCGGTACCATCGAGTCCGGGAATTTTAATTAGTTCTTTTCCGAAATTAAAAGGTTGGGGTTCTTTGAAATATTCCACTTTGTACATAGTGTTGAAACGGCGAGAAAATTTTCGAGCCATTTCGAGATTTTGCTCTTGATCTTTACCAACCGGAACTTTATCGGCATGATGAATAACTATATCGGCTGCCATCAAAACAGGATAGGTAAGTAAACCCGCATTTACATTTTCGGGCTGTTTTCTAGCTTTTTCCTTAAAAGATGTTGTGCGTTCGAGTTCACCAAGGTAGGCATTCATGTTTAAGAGAAGATAAAGTTCTGCCACTTCGGGAACATCGCTTTGAATGTATAAAGTGGATTTTTCCGGATCAATTCCTGCTGCAAGATATTCGACCAAAACCTGACGAACATTTTTATATAAATTTTCAGGTGTAGGATGCGTTGTTAAAGAATGATAATCTGCTATGAAGAAAAAACATTTGTAATCATCTTGCAACCTAACAAAATTTTGAACTGCACCTAAATAATTTCCCAGATGTAAATTCCCTGTAGATCTAATTCCGCTTAAAACTATTTCCATAATTTATTCTCCGCTTAATATTTTTTTGTATTCTGTATCGTTTTTAGCTATCTCAACAGCTTTAATTATTTCAGAATCATTTTTCAAAGAGTATTTTATCAGTCCATTCTGATAATAATACTTAATAATAATTTCCTGAGCCAAGATTTCAGAAATTTCATCTTTAAACAATTGGAGGTCTTTGTTTTTGTCGTGGGCAAATTTTTGTTTTAGGATGTTGATTTCATTTTCGGCAAGGTCGAAATATTTTTCTTCTTTTGATTTTTGAATTAGGTCATTAAGTTTAATTTCTGTTTCGGTTTGATAATCAAAATCTTTATCTTGTAGCCATTCAACAAAGTCCTTATAAATTTCATCCGTGATTTTGAAATTTTCGGGTGAGGCTATTTTAGGATTTTTTAATTTGAAATAAACTGCATAGTCAAAGATTAGATTCTTTTGTATCAGACTTGAAGCAATATTGCTAAAATATTCAGGTTCGATTACTATATCAGGATTTACACCTCCACCATCGTAAACTTTACGTCCGTTTTTAGTTCTAAATTCTTTTATAAGATAGTCGGGGATATGACCAACAGATCCATCGGGATTGCGGTGCGAATAGTCCAGTGCCTGAATACATCTTCCACTGGGGATGTAATATTTTGCTGTTGTAACTTTAAGGATAGTATTGTAGCTTATGTCTCTGGTTGTTTGCACAAGTCCTTTACCAAAAGTTCTTTGTCCTACAATAACGCCTCTGTCAAGGTCTTGCATACATCCTGCAACAATTTCCGATGCCGAAGCAGACATGTTGTTTACAACAACAATAACTTTTATTTGAGTATCAATAGGATCAGCAGTAGTTTTATATTCTTTATCCCACTGGGCAACTTTGCCACGAGTACTGACAACTGTTTCCCCTTTGGGAATAAAAAGGTTGCAAATCTTAACGGCTTCTATTAACAAACCTCCCGGATTTCCTCGAAGGTCTAAAATAATTGTATTAAGATTGTTGTTCTTTTTTAAGTCAAGATAAGCTTCTTTAACTTCTTTGGCAGCTGTATTTGTAAAATCATTTAGGTTAATATATCCAATACCATCTTCGACCATGCCATAAAATGGTACGGATTTAAGTTTAATTTCTTCACGAATTATTTCTAATGTTTTAGTTTCCTGCGAACCGGCAGGCATGATTTTCAGAATTACTTTTGTATTTGGTTCTCCTCGCAATAGTTCAGAGACTTCTTCCGTGTCGAGACCTTTGATTGATTTAGAATTAATTTCGAGAATAATATCTCCGGCTTGCAGTCCGGATTTTTGGGCGGGACTATTTTCGTAGGGTTGCGAAATCATTGTATAATCATCTCTCTTTTGAATTAAAGCTCCAATACCGCCGTATTGTCCTGTTGTCATAAAACGGACTTCTTCGATTTTAGTTTCGGGAATATAAACTGTATAAGGATCCAGGCTTTTAAGCATTGCGTCTATACCTGTTTTAATAATTTCGCCCGGAACGATAGGATCAACATAATAAAGGTTCAATTCTTTGTAAAGAGAATAAAAAATATCAAGATGTTTAACCGTTTCGAAACTATAATCGTATTCCGGTTTATTGTTTTGTGAATTTATGTTGATTGAAAATAAAAATAACAATCCTGAAATAAGACTTAAAACTCTAAAAATACTATTATTCAACATGACCAAATCTGTTTTTATAAATTTTTTGTAAAGATAAAACTATTTTTTCCTGGATTTTCTCAAATGATGATAAATTTTGCGAATGAAAAACAATTGCAATTTTAAGACAAAGAGCGTTTTGCAAATTTTGTTCTCTAATGTCTTTAGAATTTAATCTTATGGCTTCTTTTATTCTACGTTTAATAATATTTCTTTGAAAGGCTTTTTTTATAATTCTTTTTGGTACGGATACCATAATTTTTAATTCAGAATCAGAATATTCATCGAAAACATAAAACACAGTTATAATATCTGTTCGGATTTTATTATTGGATTTAAAAACTTTATCAATATCAGATTTAAGTTTAAGACTATTTTTTTTATTTAAACTGTAAGGATGAGCAAGGGACATTAGAGATTATCTCATAATTATTTATTTCTTTGACTAAGGAAAATATCAATAGCAGTGGTAATTGAAGGAGTCTCAGGTGTTGGGGCTTTAAGATCGAGCCTTAGATTGTGGCTTTCCACAGCTTCGGCAGTTTTTAGTCCAAAAGCACCAATACAAATATCTCCCTGAACAAAATCTGGGAAATTCTGGAATAATGAAGCCACACCAGCAGGACTATAAAATACTATCAGGTCGTATTCCAATTTTTTTACGTCAGAAAAATCAGCACTGACGGTTTTATGTAAAATTGCTTTAGAATATTTTATATTAGCTTTAGTAAGTTTACTTGGAATTTCTTGTTTATGAACGTCGCTTAGTGGAAGCATGAGATTTTCGTCAGGGAATCGTTTAATTTGTTCAAGGAGATCGTCGAAATTACCATTAGCAAAGAAAATCTTTCTTTTTCTGTACACCACGTATTTTTGTAAATAATGAGCTATTGCTTCAGTTATACAAAAATACTTCCAGGTATCCTTGGGTTGTATTTTTAATTCTTCGCAAATTCTGAAAAAGTGATCAACCGAAGTTCTGGAATTGAAAATTACGCCGGTATGTTCGCAAATGTCAACTTTTTGTTTTCTGAATTCCTTTGCAGAAATGCCTTCGACTTGCACAAACGGACGAAAATCCATTTTAACCTTGTATTTTTTTTCGATGTCGAAGTAGGGCGACTTTTCAGTTTCCGGACGGGGTTGAGAAATCAATATGTTTTTTATTTTCATTTCTACTACAATTTACCTCAAAAAAACATTAACAACCTCAAGTAGAAAAAATAATGGTAAAATTTCTACGCTGCAAAAGTACAAAAATGAATAGAAATTTAAAAATTTTATTTCTTTTAAATAATAAAAAAATATTATTGACCTAAATATCAATGCAAAAATAAATAATATGAATATTACCAGAGATAATATCCTCACCGTTTGGTCGCCTGTAAAAGGAATTAAAATTGCAGGAGGAAGTACTGCTATTGATAGAATTATAAAAATGTCTAAAGACTTTTCTGCGTAATAATGAAATTGTTTTTTGAAATCAAACAAAAATCCAAAGAATTCAAGACCAAATTTAAGTAACACAACGACAATGGTCCAGAATATTAATATCGCTACAAAAACAGTTTCCGGGGCAATTTTTAATTTGTGAGAAAAATAAGGATGGTAGAAAACAATAGCCGATACTGCGATGGTTAGGCTAATAACCGATGCCACCGAAACCAGAATTCCTGCGAAAGTAATTTTGTTTTTTTCGTAAATATTTAAACTTTTTTGAAAAGAGTATCTAAAAAGGTCAATATAAATGTTGGATAAATATTTTTTATAAGCTACTTTGATAATTGCCCAGAGTGTAATACAGATAAAAGCTCCGATTAAAATTAGAATTTCTCGGTAATCAGAAACCCTTTCTATTACTTGCATGTTAGCCGAAATCAATATGGCCGAATTAATCATTTACTTTTCAATTGTGAAAAAGCTTTCTCCGATTTTGTTACCGTCCATATAAATTTCTACGGTATATTTTCCTTTAATTAATTCACCGGTAACATCATAGAAAATTACAACATCCAGATTTTGTTTTTCGTAGATAATGTCTCGAGCTGCAGAATAACTAATATCTCTTTCTCGATATGTGAATGTTTGTCCGGAGCTTAAAACATATCCGTCAGGACTGATAATTCTGAGATAAACTCTACGTGGACCGGCTTTGGCTAAATCGTTAGCAACAAGTGTAAAACTGGTTTGTATTTTCTCCACTCGACTGGATCGTTCAGTTTCTTTACCTCTTCGGTTAAGGAATTTTATTGTAATATGAGAGGTTTTTACAACACTAGCTCCTTCAATTACTAGTTCAAGTTCATCGTTTTTTGTAACAACTTCGTCGAATTCATTTTTTATGCGATTATGTTCTCTTTTAATTTGTGTATTTTCGAAAATAAGTTGTTGATTTAATTGATTTAAACTGTCAATTTGATAAACGTAATGTCGCATGATTTTTCGGAGCGAAGCCATTTCCTGTTCATACTTTTTTTGCATCTGATAACTGAAGTTTTTTGCTTTATCTAATTCTTCAATTAACAACAGAATTCTTTCCTTGTCTTTTTGAATTTCACTATTTAAACTATCATTATTTGATTTTAGGGAATTATATTCGTCGAGCAGGTCATTAAGTTGTTCTCGTAATTTTTCTTTTTCTACGGTTACCTCTTCCGTTTTTATAATTATGGTTTTATTTCTGCGAGAAAGATCATAAACCATGTAACCTAGGATTATTACCGCAATACTTAATACGGAAATTAAGCCAATCAGCACTTTTGTTGTTACATCTTTTTTTTCCGGCCTTACATCAACATTAGTCATAACTATAAAAATTTTTTTGCAAAAATATAAATTTCAACGCATAGTTTAACAATTATATTATTTTTGAAAACAAAACTTTAAGAAATTCTTTTAAAAATTATTTGCATAAAATATGAAAATTAAAATTTTGGAAACTCCGATTTTTCACATTGATGGAGGAGCTTATTTTGGTGTTGTTCCAAAAATTATCTGGCAGAAAAAATATCCTGCCGACGAAAATAATATGTGTAAGGCAGCATGCCGATCTTTATTGGTAGTAGATGAAAAACGCGTTGTTTTGATAGATACCGGCATTGGTGATAAACCCGAAGAAGAAAATGAAGATTTATATTTTACCGATTATTCCGAAAATTTAATCCAAAATCTTGCAAATGCAGGTTTTTCTCCGAATGATATTACAGATGTTGTTCTAACTCATTTACATTTTGACCATTGTGGGGGATGTTTCTACATGGATAAAAATACAAATTCCTACAAATTGTATTTTAAAAATGCCAGGCATTATGTTAACATAAAGCAATGGGAAAATGCAATGACTCCAAATTACAGAGAAAAATCTTCATATCACCATGAAAAATTGATAAGCCTGCAAAATGAAGGCTTGTTAGTTTTGATTGATGAAGAATTTAAACTGACTGAAAATATAGAGTTAAGAATTTTTAACGGCCATACACCCGGATTGATGTTACCCGTAATTTTTTCAGAAAAAAATACTTTGTTTTTCACCGGCGATTTAATACCTGCTATGGCATCAATACCATTAGCCTGGATATCAGCTTATGATTTATTTCCACTGACAAGCATAGAAGAAAAGAAAAATATTTTGAACGAAGCAGCCGAAAAAAATTGGATTTTTATTTATCAGCATGATTTTTACAATGTTGCCTCTTATTTAAACAAAACTGATAGAGGAATTAGAGCCGGAAATACCATAGAAAAATCAGAGATTGAAGATTTATGAAAAATTTGTTGAAGTATATATTTGTTATTTTAAGTATATTGTTTCTCTCATGTTCGCAGGATTATAATAAATCAAAA
Source organism: uncultured Bacteroidales bacterium (assembly GCA_937982115.1). GTDB lineage: Bacteria > Bacteroidota > Bacteroidia > Bacteroidales > ML635J-15 > Bact-19. The sequence continues at coordinate 9,306 of CALJNE010000073.1, forward strand.
ACGGAAAGATTATTAATTAAATATAATTGGAGGTTGATAAATTTTGTTGATTATGATGCAAATATTTCTGCAGAATTCAGACCTGTAGATTTTTACTTCTTTTCCGATGGAACTTTTATGAAAATTTATACCGCAGGAAATGATACAATCAAAGCCTCGTGGTTGCTTTCACCTGATGGAGAGTTATTAACCATAGGATCAAATACTTTTAGAATTACAACTATCACATCTAATGTTCTTTCACTAAGATATGGGAACCTCGAAATGTTTTTTAAAACTATTCCGAAAGAATGAAAAAACTATTATCAAAACTATATGCAGATTAGAAAAATTAAAATTCTGTTATTTTTTTTAGTTATATCAATTGTTGGACAATCCCAAATCAATGAGTTAAAAAAATATTTAATTCCAACACCTAAAAAAATTACATTAAAAAATGAAAACTCAGAAATAATCGTAAATAAATTCAACTCATTTTTTACAAAAATTAAACATACAAATTTTATCGGAAAGATACCAACAATTAGATTTCTATATTCAATTTCAGAATTTGAAACACGAATAGATTCTAGCTTAACTAGAAATGATGAATACATTCTTGAAATTTCAAACAGAAAAATTTCTATTACCGGCAAGTCATCAGCAGCTGTATTTTATGGAAAACAAACCTTATTACAAATAATTGAATATTCATCAAATACAAATTTAATGTTACCTTGCCTGAAGATTCATGATTATGCAGATTTTCCACGACGAGGTTTTATGCTTGATATAAGTCGCGACAAAGTTCCAAAAATTGAAACACTGTTTATGATAATTGATAGACTAGCTTCATGGAAAATTAACGAATTTCAACTATATACGGAACATACTTTTGCATATAAAAATCACAGTATCGTTTGGCAGGAATATTCTCCCATGACTCCGGAAGAAATAAAACAATTAGATAAGTATTGTAAAGAAAGATTCATAGATTTAGTTCCTAATCAAAACTCTTTTGGGCACATGGAACGATGGCTTGATCACGATGAATATTTAGATTTGGCAGAATGCCCGGATTACTGTAATACTGTATGGGGACCAATGAAAAGATCAAGTCTTAATCCTGTGAATCCAAAATCATTTGAACTAATGCAGGAACTTTATGCAGAACTATTGCCAAACTTTACTTCCAAATATTTTAACATAGGTTGCGACGAAACTGTAGAATTAGGTTTAGGAAAATCAGCAGATGTTTGCCAACAAAAAGGTAAGGGAAGAGTTTATCTTGAGTTTTTAATTAAACTTAATTCCGAAGTAAATAATCACAGAAAATATGCTCAATTCTGGGGAGATATTATTGTTAATCATCCTGAACTTGTGCCGGAACTGCCAAAAAATATGATAGCTCTTGTTTGGGGATATAATTCGAGTTTTTCTGCAGGCAAAAACTTATCGTTATTCCAGAATGCCGGACTAAAATATTACGTGTGTCCCGGTACTTCATCTTGGAATTCACTTATTGGAAGAAATTCAGATGCTTTTGAAAACTTAAAAAATGCCGCCATCAAAGGCAAAGAATATGGAGCAGTGGGATTTCTTAATACAGCTTGGGGAGACCACGGGCATTGGCAGCCTTTATCAGTAGATTATCCGGCAATGATGGTGGGTGCAGCTTATGCCTGGAATCTTGATGAGGAAATTTTAAATAATTTAGAATTTCAGCTAAATTATTATATTTTTAAAGATAACTCAGGAAACACAGCTAAGGCATTACTTAAATTAGGCGATGCTTATAAAAAAACAAATATTCCGGAAGGAAATGCAAACGCTTTTCACTTAATGTTACGAAGATACAAGTGGACTATGGAAGGCTTTTATCAAACAAAGAATCTCAACATTGAAGGTCTTCTTGCTGCTGAAAATGAAATTAAAGAAGCACTTGAAATACTAAAAAATGCGAAACCTCAGTGCGAAGATGCCAATATTGTTGTTCAAGAATTAAAACATGCAGCAAATCTGGCATTACACGGTATAAAACTTGGAATAGAAAGACTTAAAACTCCCGACAAACAAACCCTGAGCATTCCAAAAGAAATACGTAACCAACTTTTTTCTGAACTAGATAATCTTATTCAAGAACATAAAAGAGTTTGGGTTTATCGCAATAGAGAGGGCGGCTTGAAACAGTCTGCATCAAAACTCGAAGAAGTATTGGAGTATTATAAACAATAAACTTAATCTTATTTCGATTTGGGTCAATAAATCTTTGATATTCCTATCAATACTCCATAATCTAAATGATTGAATCTGTCTTCATTTTTCCAAAACCTTTTTATACGATCAAAAGGCTCAAGGATTCCGGAATATTTTACAATAAAATTCACATACAAGCTTTCTGCCTGTATGAATTTGTACCAAACAGCAATTTGTTTTGTAAGATATTTTGTTTTATGATCTATTTTTTGCAAAATCAATTTTGACAGGAAATTTGAATATGATTGCAAATACTTTGTTGCTACTCCGCGACATGTTTTGTTAATGATATGTTTTAATAGTAATTCCGAAGAATTATCTAAAACTTTGTAATATTTAGAAAAATTGGATTTTTTCACATGGGGAATTTCGATTTTTTTACAGTTGAAAGACTTTAAGAAATCAGAAATAGAAATATCTTTTTGAAACAAAACTTTATTTTCTTTACGCAGTATTTTTTTAAAAATCTTGTCAAAGTCGTGCTTTTGAATATCTCCAAGTTTAGTTAGGCGAGGGGCAAGGTGTTTGGAATTTCCTGTTACAACCACATTAGCTGGTAAATTTTTTACTTTTGATGTAAATTTTTTGGAAATATTACGTCTGCCTTTTTGGCTAAAATTAAAATTTACCTGCTTGAGAAAAATTTCTTCATCAGGGATATTAAAATCTGCATAAAAAGCCATTAAGAATTTATGTCGCCAGTCAAAAGCAGTTTGGGTTGCGATGTTAAGGCGTTTTTTTAATTTGGCAATGGGAATTATTCCTTCAGAAGTAAGAATTTGATAGTATTCCAAAAATTTGTATTTTTTATGAATATAATAAAATGCTGTTCCTGTTGTTGGAATAAATGTTTTTCCACAATCTTTACATTTATATCTGTCTAAATGATTATACCTTCCATGTTTGATTATATGTATTGACTTGCAGTATATGCAATGTTTCACTTTAATCGTTGATGTTAAATAATCAAAGTGATTTAAATCATGGATCAGAGTTTTATATTCTTTGCTATTGAGCTCTGATATGGCTTCTTTTATTTCTTTTATTGATAGTTTCTTCATGGGGCAAAAATAAAAAATTATTAAACACAAAAATATGGAATAAATAATATTTTTCAAAAAACTTTCTTTATTCTATAATTTTCATTTTTTTTCATTCTACTTCTTCAACCACTTCCCTAATACGTCTAATATCAAATCTCCTGAAATCGGTTTTGTTAGGTATTCAACGCAGCCGGCAGCCAGAGCTTTTTCCTTATCTTCGGGGTATGATTACTTTATAGCTTGATTCATTTAAACTAAAACTAATTTCTTTTTTTGATTTTTTGCCGAGTAATTCTAGAATTTTTGCAAAATTATTTTTATCAATAGAACTTTCTTTAATCTCTAATTTTTTGTTGTCTTTATCGTAAATACAAATTATTATTGCAGATGATTGTAAAAAACTTGATAATTTTTCGGTGATAAATCTAAAAATTTTATCTAATCTTAAAGAAATAAGTTCAGCAGAATACTCATTGATGAACTTATCCATTTCCTCTCTTTGTTTTTCTTCTGTGATATCTCTAGCAATACCTTCGACTGCAAGTAAATTTCCTTCTTTATCATATAAGGGAATATATTTTTTTTCAATCCATATTATTTCTCCGTTTTTTTTAATCAATCTTATTACTGATGGTTTGTTAAGATTAAAATTATTTTGAAATACGGATTCTAGAATATTTTTGTCTTCTAAGTGAACCAGTTTCATTTCTAAAAAAGGATCAGCATAATATTCTTCTGGTGTATATCCGGTAATTTCTGTACAGGTAGGACTTATATACACAAATCGTGGGTTAGGTTTAAATTCATAACGGTAAAATAATTCTTTTGCTTTATTTGTCAGTAATTTCAATATAGAGTTTGATTCTTGATGATGTATAATTTCTGCGTTTTTCCTATCGGTAATGTCGGTAATATATCCTTCTATTGCTAATAATTCCAGTTTCTCGTTGAACATCCCGTAACCTTGTTCCCACACCCATTTTATTTTTCCGCTTTTAGTAATTATTGGGTATTCAACAAAAAAATGTTCATTTTTAGATAGATTTTCTTTCCAAATATTCCACAATAATTCTCTATATTCAATAGCTATTAAATCATTAAATGAAATAACTTTATTATAAAATTCTTCAGGCGAATAACCGGTAATCTTTAAACAGCCGTAGCTCACGTATTCCATTGTTCTATGTTTATCATATTTACAACGAAATACAAAGCTGTTTAAGTTGCTTATTAGAGTTTCTAATTTACTATTATTTTCATTAATCATTTGTGGGCTTTTTGCGAATTTAACAAAATTATAGCAAAACTGAAATGTGAAAAATAAATATACAATTAATTAATTTAATGTACACTCTTTATTTATCTTTGTTTTATTACAAATTTACACCAGAAAGAATTATTTTTGTGTTATTATTAAAAATAAATTTTTTTTTATGAAAATCTCAAAAACTGTTTATAAAGGTCAGCTTCGGACTTTAAACACTCATTTACGCTCGGGGATGCAATTAGTAACAGATGCTCCAATTGACAATAAAGGTAAAGGCGAGGCTTTTTCTCCAACAGATATGGTTGCTACAGCTCTATGTGCCTGTATATTTACAATTGCAGGACAGGTAGCTCAGGAACACGGATTTTCTATTGACGGAGCAACAGCCACAACAACAAAAATAATGGCTCAGGCTCCACAACGAAGAATTGCTGAAATTGTTGTGGACTTTGACTTTAGTATGTGTAATCTCAATGAAAAACAAAGAAAATTTATTGAAAAAGTTCCGGCTATATGTCCGGTTTCATTGAGTTTACATCCAGATATAAAACAAACGATTAACCTTAAATTTGAATGATATGGAAATCAACATTAAACCACAAATAAAAGGACATCAGGAAGAAATTGTATCTTATGAAACCACTGCTGCAAAATATGGTAGCGGATTGGTTGAAGTTTATGCAACTCCGGCTATGATTGCTCTGATGGAGAATACTTGTATGAAATCAGTATTGCCATATCTTCCTCAAGGGTTTAATACCGTAGGAACTAAAGTAAATATCGAACATCTAAAAGCAACTCCGATAGGGATGAAAGTTTGGTGCAATTCCGAACTTATAGAAGTTGACCGTCGTCGTCTGGTGTTTAGAGTTACAGCTTTCGACGAAAAAGGTGAAATTGGTCGAGGTATCCACGAAAGATTTATCATTGATGTTGAAAAGTTTATGAGTAAACTCTAAATACTTGTTTGAAAAATTTTATAAACAAAAAAATTAGAATTTCTCCAATTTAAATGTTTTAGAGAAATTGTTTCCGAAAATCTTCAAATAATAAACTCCAGGTGGTAGATAATGTAAGTTTAAGTTAGTTTGGTATTTTAATATAAGTTCTTTATGAAAAACCATTTCTCCTAGCATATTAAATAATTTTAAAGTTATTGGTAAATCAGTTTCAGAAATTTGAATATAAATATTGTTAATAAATGGATTGGGATAAACTTCTATTTCTGGAGAATTTGATTTACAATCAATAAAAATAATTTTCAGAATTTCGGTTTTATTGTCAATATCAATTTGTTTGAGACGTAAATAAGATTTTTCCGAAATACTGTGATTTTTCCAATTATAAGTTATCAAATCCGAAGAATTATTGTTAGCGTAGATTTTAGCAACTTCATTCCAGTTAAAAGCATCGTTACTTTTTTCAATTGAAAAAAATTGATTGTTCTTTTCTGATGATGTTGACCAGTATAAAATATTGCTATTGCAGTCGTAGTAACATTCAACAAGCTTAACCGGTAAGGGATTATAATTTTTGGCAATAGCAAATTCACTGAATGAGCTCATACCGCTTCTATGTGCGTATCCGTCAGCTACTTCTTTTTGTATAAAAGTAGAACCTGCCGGTATTATCCAGGAAGAGCCATCGGTTGAACCCCAAGGTCTTTTTAATATGCAGAAATTATTATCATCATTAGGAGATATTAGTCCGAATCCATTGTGGTAAAGTTTTAAATCATAAGAGCCATCTATTGAACCGTTTGGTAAAATTACCCATGTCCCGGTTTCAACAATTTGTTCGTAAATAAACCCGTTTTCAGTTAAATCAGTAGGGAAGTTTACATTACAGTTTGTTGGGGAATCATTGAAAAAAACATCTATATAAAAATTTCCATTTGGTAAATTAATGTTGTTTAGAATAGCAATGTTAGGGTTAGTAGTGTTACCAAGGGGTAAAACATATTCAGCTGTAACGTCATCGAGGTATCTTCTTAAAGCACGTGTGGGAGATTTTCCATAAATCCAGCTTTGATCATAATTTCCGGTAATTGCATCGTAATTCGGATTATTTATTATTACTAAGGCATCGTTTTCATGAATTGTGATAACGCCTTTTTGTAAATTAAGAATTGAATTTTGATTTATAATAAAATTGTCCTGAAGATTGATCCCATTTAAATATGTTGGAATAGTAACAATTTGATTTATAATAACATTACCGAAAAAATTGTTCGACCCATTTGTGTTGGTTTTTATATATTGCATATCAGAACCATCAAATATTACAGTTGAATTGGGATTTGCAAAAAAATTTGATTGATTTTGGAAATTTCCCGAATTTTGAATAACAGAATTATTGTTTATATAGAAGAATCCAAAATTTTCGAATAAGTGATTTTTATATATTCGATTTTCTGCGATTGTTAATGAAGCATTTGCAGTTATCTGAGTTTTATCGAATTTCCCGTTATCAATTTCTCCATTAAATGTTATGGAACCTGTAACTCTTAGCTTAGTATTAGTATATGAGTTGTTTGAAGATAAACCGCCCCAGATAAATTTATTTGAACCTGTCATAGTAAAGAAGTTGTTATCGGATGATTGATTTATAATACCATCGTTGGTTAAATTTTCCTGTATTATTAAACCCGTGATATTTGGGAGCCTCACAATAACTACATCATCCGAAGATGAAGGACATGTCCCGTTAGAAATTGTCCAGGTGAATGTATATGTGATGTTTTCAAGTATATTGTTTACTGTTGTATTTGGGTTTGTTGGATCAGTTATAATCGGACCAGACGGATTTACTGTCCATGTGCCGGAACCAACGGAAGGCGAGTTCCCCTGTAGAGAAAAAAATGGTACGGAGATTAATTGATCTGTACCTGCAGTAGCCAAAGAGGGAGAGGAATTGTTTATAACGAGGTTTGCAGAGGAACTGCAACCGTTCCGTGTTAGTGTCCAGCGATATATGTTTTGTCCGCTACCAACATTGCTAACAGTAGTATTGTATTGTTCAGGATTTGTAAAGTTACCACTCCCACTAACAACTGTCCATAATCCTGTGGCGGGTGGTGTTAATAATGAAGGATCATTACCGTTTAAAGTAAGAGTTTCGGTGTTATAACATCCTGTTAATGGAGAGGAACTTACACTTGCATTGGGAGGTAAGTAATAGGTGATTACAACATCATCACTCAATGAACAACCATTATTAGTTATTGTCCATGTAAAAACGTTTTGTGTACCTGTATTACTCCCGCTTAAATTAGATACCTCAGTATTATAAAGAGTGTTATCTTCAAAAAATCCTGTTCCGGACGATACCGACCAAACTCCTGTACCATAAATAGGGATGTTGGCGTTAAGATTATAATATGAAGTGCAAACACTTATATCCTGACCGGCATTTGGAGTTGTTGGAGTGTTGTTAATTACAGTTAAATCAGCAAAATTACTGCACCCGTCGGAGAGTTTTGTTATTGTCCATCTGTAGATGTTTGTCCCTTGTCCTACATTACTAACTTCTGTGTTATATTGTGTGTAATCATTAAATGTGCCAGAGCCTTGAATAACTGTCCAATGTCCGGAGTATCCGTCAGGTGGTTCATTCCCTGTGAGGTTATTTATAACATTTGTATTACATAAGCTACTAACAGGAGTAACACTTACATCTATGTTTTCGCATTCAAAGAATAGTTTTATTCTTGGTTTTAAGTCTGGTTTTATAGTATTTACAGACAACGTAATTGCTCCGCACATGTTTGAAAAAGCTGAGCTTTGATTTCTCATTCTGTACAAATTGCTTTCATCAGAATACATCCAGCAAGAGGCGCCGGTGGAAGAATAAGAGGTTTGCCAACACACATCAATTATTATATTACTTGTTCCATCCCATTCGAAATTATTATCGAATACGATGTTTTGCCAACCTGTACCGTTTGGACTAAAAGTAAAACTATTTTTAACCAGAACGTTCGCATCATAACTATGATATGATAGTTCATTTACTGTAGTATTTCCCATACTTAATTGATAATTTGTTAGATCATTTAAAGCATGATTACTGTATATATCCCAGGCTATGGCAATTATGTTTCTTTCAATGCCTGTTGATAACCCCGCATTTGTAAGAGCTGAATTGATTTCATTTGAGGTGTATAAAATTTGAATTCTGCGACTTTTACTGTTATTATTATATGGAGCAGCTGATGTTCCACTGCTTTCTTCTTGATTTCCAACAATGATCTCAATCTGAGAAAAAACTTTTTGATATATTGCAGAAAATTGCAATATTAAGATTATTAGAAATATTTGCTTGACTAATTTCATTCTTGTATAATTTTTAAGGTTTTACCATCATTGATTTTTAAATTTCTTAGATAGAGCAATAAATCATTTGTTTTGATATGAAATCTTACCTCATTTCCATCAATTTCAACATCATCGAAGGAAAAGTTTTGTTCATAAACACTCTCATCTGTCTTCAAATTAAAAGTTTGAATATTATTTCCTGAAAATTTTACTTTAGTTGTAGAATTGTTTGGATGAAAGAATATTCCTCCTTCGTTGTACCAGTTGCCTTTTATTTCAATATTGAAACCATTATTATTAAACTCTCCTGAGGATAGAATAAGGTTGTTATTTATTAAAATGTCTTCATTTATAAATAACTTGTTTAACTTTTGAGGATATCCAATATTTGGAATGTTCTGTTTTGGTAATGAAAGATTATAAAATGGATGCGAATTTGTAAATATTTGTTGATCGTTTTGTCCTCTAAAATATACTGTTTTATTTGAGGCATCGAAAATTCCGCCGCTGTTAATCCAATCTCCTTCAATCATAATATCCTGTGTATTTGCTTTTAGTTCTCCGGCAATAATCTTAATATCTCCTGTAAGATATAGTCTATTGTTTTCGAGATTAATATGATTTCCTGCGTTTAATATGGAAATATTATGAAATTTATTTAATGAATTATTATAAATGAGCTGGTTTTTATCTTCATTATTTCCATCAAAAGTAACAGTATTATTGTTGGCAATAAATTCGGATGAATTATAATTATACCAATTTCCGCCTACAGTAAAGTCAATTCCCGAACTATTGAGTTTTCCGTTTGTAATAGTAACATTATTATTTACATCAATTGGGCATTTAAGTAATGTTGATTTATTGTTTGATTTATCAACACTTAGATTGTAAAAAGTTTCCATGTTAACACTTGAACCTGTAATTAAAATGTCGTCAATACAAAGTCCTGGAGAGCTTCCACCACTGTTGTTGTTTATCCATCTGAAAGTGAGTGTTATGACTCCGTTTGCATATTGGCTGATATCAATTCGTTCAGATTGAACATATATAGGACTGCCATGAATATTATCCATTATTATATTATTATTTATCAGTAATTGACCATAATCTTCTCCACTAACTCCTGCACATCTCCACCAGAATTGAAGCATGGCAGTTTCGTATCCTGTTAAATCAATTGTTTTAGTTGCCGAAACATTTGAAGCCGAATTATATAAATAATCATAAGGTACGTTTTGTGCAGTTGCTTTAATTGCGAGATCATAATTTGAATTATGAGCATTCCCCGAACATCTTGCCCAGCTTGAAGGTCCTGTGCCTAAAGTAAAACCACCATCACTTTCCTCAAATCCTTCGTAATATATAACTTGAGTTGGCTCTTTAATGATGTACGAATCTTTATCACCGGTAAATAAAATTTCTCCGTCATTGAAAACGTATGTGCCATAATTTATATAATGTCCTTTAATTTCTAATGTTGACTCAAAATCTGTTTCAATCGTACACCCACCATTTATTTTGAAGTCGCCAGGAACTATAAATTTTGCTTTTTTACCATTTCCTATTTTTATAATGTCATTATTGTCAATCCATTCAAAAGAATTTGTAACATTAAGAGTAAAATTATCTATATTTTCATCTCCAATAATTAAATTTCCAAGAGAGTTTTTCTTAAGTTTTGCAATATTTAAAGAGGATGAGCCTTTAATAATCTGTGTATTTTCGCCCTTCAAAACAATCTCTCCATTTATTTCAGAAACAATATTTCCATTGTTTATTATATTTCCATAAGCTTTTATTCTCCTGTTATTTGTATTAAAGTTGCCATTTTTTATTTCCAAATCTGAATATACAATAATATTGCTTAAAGAATTTATATTAACAGATGCTCCATTTGACTTATCAATAATTAATTTATTGAAATTTTCAGAACTTTCGTTCCCTTTAATTTCAATATCATCAATTGCAAAACCATAATTTCCCGGACTTGTTGGAAAAGACCCATAAGATATTAAAAACATTCGAAATGTTATAATAGTTTCTTTATTGCAAAAGCTGTTTAAAGAATAATTTGCATTTTGCCAGCTAGATGGAATAGAAGATGTGAAAAGATTATTAACTATCTCTGCTCCATCTGCAAGTAAAACTCCCGTAAATGCATAAGTTCCATTTCCATGGCAGTACCATTTAAAACTAATATTCGCTGAGTTAACATCGGTTAGATCTATTTTCTTTTGAGCATCAACATAACTATTGTGATTTAATGTTCCATCAAAAGCATAACCAGGTTTATTGTTAAGAAGTGAATATACATTAAGGTCGTAATTCCCTTGAGCTGATGCCAATCTTTGTCCTGGAATAGCTCCGGATTGCCTTCTCCATTCTGTTTTGCCTGGTACAGAACCGAGTTTCCAACCAGCAGTGCCTCCATCAAAATCCTCAAAGCCTGTTTTATATATTGTTACAAGCGGTCCGTTTTTAAGAATAGTAGAGTTCGTATTACCTGTAAAAATTACGCTTCCTGTACCGGGATTAAAAATAGAGTAATTTGACCAGTTTCCTTTAATTTCAATATTTTTGTTGTTAGCTTTAAATTCTCCTGTGTTAATGGTTAGATTTCCATTTATCTTCAGATCGTTATTTATAAGTTGGACGATATCCGAGCTTATGATAATATTATTATAGTAATTGTTTCCTGGATCAAAAATATGAATACCACCGGACTCTGAACAGCCTGATTTTGCAAATTCAATGTTACCTGACGATGCAGTTATTGTACCATCTTCAATTGAGGCATCTCCATATATTTTTAAAGTATAGTTATTTAAATTCAGGTTTCCTCCTTGTTGTATATAAATACTTTTCACTGACACATTGTTGTCTAAGACAGGATTATACTGTGCTCCTGCTAATATAAAAACATCATCGGTACATTCAGGAACTGAATTTCCACACCAGTTGGCAGCATTATACCAATTAGAATTTACACTGCCCTTCCATGTGTTTTGGTTATAGGTCATAAAACTTAATACATTCGACGACCATGTACTTGTGGCAGTGTTGTTTGCTTTAATTCTGAATTGATAGATTGAATTATTTTCTGTAATTGTGAAGTTATATGGTGATGAAACATTCTCTATTATATTAGTACTATTTTGTGGATTACATCCTGGTGTGTTACACCAATGCAGGTCGTAGCTGTCGGCATTACTTGCAGATTGCCAGATAATCGAAATATTAGAACCTGCACAACCCTCTGAATTTTCAGTTGTAATTATAAAGTTTCCGGGTGGATCTATTACATTTATACAGTTAGAAAATGCTTCGTTCAAAATTCCACTATGTTGAGCCTTAATTTTTAATCCATCGGGATTACAGTCTTCTAAGCTGTCATATAAAAGATTTGTCCATAATGCAATTCCGTTTGTGATGTTTTTTGTTAATCCCGAAGATGATGAAAGATTACCGCTTCCGTTATAAACTATTAAAGTAATGTTTCCTGATGAGTAATCTAAGTCTAAATTGTTATAAGTATCAACAGCATAAACCTTGGCTTCAAATGAAGTGTTTTTTGCAATAATTGATGGTGGAAAATTGGCTGCGAATAAAAGTTTTTCAGCTTCAACTACTATATTTATGTTGTTTCCTGTTATATTGCTGTTGAATATATTGGCAAACTGAGTGCCATTGTCGTAAGCTTGCATACCGTGTTCTGTTGAGGATATTGAAAATTGAAGAATTCCGTTATCTGTAATATTTGATGTGTTAAGATATACATACAAACTTATTTCTGTTGATGAAGCATCAGAAATTTCAAGGTTACCTGAATTTATATTTATGTCAATATATGAATCTGTTATTGTTGCTGAACTAATATTTATCCAATTGCTTGTGTTATGATTGTATAATTTTACTCCTTGAATGTGGCTGCTCCAGTTGGAATTATTATTTGGTCCTGGTTTAATTCGGATTTTACTTACAAACGTACTTTTGTTATCTGATGATCCTAAATCTGTTATTTTGAATTTGAAAACTTCCTTTGCAGTTGTATAAGTAACATTGTTTACTGAAGAAATTGTTGTTGATGTTACTTGTGAATTTGGTTCTTGGGCTTCAGCATCATAATCTGTTCCAAAAACACATGAAACTTTCCATGAATTTAATGTTGGACTACCTCCATCATAAGTTAAAATTGATTTTAAATAAATCGTATTATAAGTAGAAGTATTTAAAGATGTGATAATAATAGGCGAGGATGCAATTCCAGAAGAATTCCCCGATATATCAGTATCAGGAATAAGTGTTGGGGTGCCTGAATTGTTGTATAAAACCTGAATTTTTACATTCCCATAGGTTTCTGTTTCATCCCATGTAATTTCATTCCATGAGTTTGCTCCAATGAATGAGCTGAAATATATTGGGGTTGATTGTACCGTTCCTTCAGAAGGATATCCGGTAAGGTATAAAGAATAGTTTCTTGAATATGATGTGAGCCCTGTAGGGGCAGGGTCTGGTAATGGATGCGAATAAGTATAGCTTTTAGCATAAGCTTCTGTAGATGACGCGCTGTTATATCTGATTTGGTTTGAAGTACTGGTTGAATTAATTGCTATATAATAAGTTCCTGCAGAAATTGTTGGATTAGATGTTGTTGGAATGTTATACCATGCTGCTGCTGTTCCGGTTATATTTACCTCGTTTGTTACGGCAAGTCTTGTTCTCGGTGTTCCGCCAGTTCCATCTGCTGCATAAAGAGCCATAGTAAATCTTGAATTATTTACTGTAGATGAAAAATATATACTTAATGATTGGAGTATAATATCATGCGGAATTACAACTTTTTTTGCTGTAAACCATCCACCTGTATGGTCGGAATTACTTCCTATAGATGTAGTCCCGTAATTATTTGATACAATCTCAACGATGTTTGAGTTGGCAGTTGTATTATTTAAAATATTTGTGTTGAATTGTTCGGTAGTAGTCTGCATCCATTCAGGATCTCCCGAGTTTTTATAAGTAAAACAAAATGTCTCATTTGACCATGTCCCCCAATTGGTTCCTTCGTCATCAGAAGCTCTTGCTCTTACATAGTAGGTAATATTATTTGTTGTTGGTAGTGCTGGCGAAAGCGAATTGCAAACAAGGTCGTATTGTGTATTACTACTATATGTTCCGCTAAATGTTTGAGTATATGATGTTCCTGTAAAATCAGCGGAGGTATTAATTTCAATCTGAAAACGATTGAATTCAGATGTGTGTGTGCCGCTTAACCTAAATATGGGGTTGCTGCTATTGATATATGAGTTGTTGAAATTTATTTGATTGCTTGATCCTGTATTATGAATACTCACGGTAGGTTGAACAATTTCATAAAATATTTTGTAAACAATGTCCCCGTTTGTACTCGGATTTACCCATACCTCGCTTGTGCAGGAAGAAGTTGTTGACCATTTGGATGAATTTCCTAAATTATTGTTTGTGTAAAATCTACATGCATTTGAAGTGCTGCTTGCATCTCCGGCAATAACTAAAAAGTATGTTGTATTTGGAGATAATACTGGTAGAGAATTACTGTTATATGTCATTGTTATCCAGCTGTTTGCAGAACTTACTGCTGTCGAGTTTGATGTTCCATTAGTTACTATTGTATTTGAAGGACTACCATTATTATTGGTCATTATGCGTGCAAATACTTTAAACCCTGATTGAGCTTCGTAGGAATAAACCTGTACCTGAGTAATTCTTATTATGGCATTAGGTGTAGTAAAAGGAGAGGCAATTTTTCTATAAGAATTTCCGTTACATTTCATTATATAATAATAATCAGCATTCCCTAAATTTTCAATAGTATTTTGAGCATTACTTAACTGTAAAGAGAGAATTATAATGCTCAATGAACTAAATATTTTAAATCTTTTCATAAATTTTTTTTGTTTTATTTCCTTAAACTTAAAGTTTAAACCTCAATGCAAATTTATGTATATAAAAATTAAGAAATTTAAACTTTTATTGCTTTGTAGTATTAATTGATAAATTATTACATTTAAATTTGTCGAAAAAGCTACTTTTTAACTTTAAAAAAATTTTTTTTATCCGGCACTAAATATATTTATTTATATATGTATTAAAAAGATAATTTACAACGCTAAAGTCAAAGTTATAGAATTTGGGATAATTCCGAAATAAAACTAAATTGCGAAATTTATAATGACAGGTTTTATATAACCTTTAAAGGTGTAAAAAATTAATTCTTTTTGTATTTTTTCTTGTAGTCCAGAGGTGTTATACCTACAAATTTTTTGAAAACAGGGTAAAAAACATTTCTTGTTTTATAACCACAAGATTTGGCAATACCTTCAATAGAAAAATTATCATATTTTGAGTCGCTAAGCATAAGTTTTGCTTTTTCTATTCTATATTGATTAACAAAATTATAAAAGTTCACTCCAAATTCTTCGTTAATAACGTATGAAATATAATTTTTATGAATTTGCATATCATTAGCAAGGTCATCAAGAGATAATTCAGGATTGAGATATAATTCTTTTTCTTCCATTAATTTTTTTATTGTGGCAGCAAGTTCGACGCTTTGAGATTTTGTAAGTAATTCCTGTCTTTTTGGTTCAGAGTTTTGTTCTTTTTCTTCAACAAACGGGTCGGAAATTTTTGATTGTTGGTTTTTAATGTAGATATCTTTTTGTTTCAAACCCCAAATACCTACAATAAAAATATGTACTGAAACAATTGAAAAATAAACAGGTTCTGTGATGTTTAGTTTTGGAAATAGGAAAATTATAATCTCAAGAGCAAAATAAATTAAATAAAGTACAACAAATGCAATTAACCAGTTCAAATTTATTTTTTCAGTATAAGAGTAATTTTTAAGAATATTTCGCCTGTGCAAAATAAGTTTTTTAATCATTAATATTGAATAAACAATCCATTGAATAAATAAAATTAAAACTGATAAATTTATTACTGACATGAAATAAAACAAATTCTGATACTGAAAAGCTTGAGATTTCGGTAGTAAAAGCAGCAATTTTTCTTGCGAACTCAAAAACAAAAAGCTTATAATTTGTAAGGTAAATAGACTTAAAGCAGGGATAAAATGTTTTAATATTTTTTTATTAAGTGAAAAATTTTCTTCACTAATAATTCTAATATAAAGATACATTAAAGGCCAGTCACATAACGATAAAGAAGATATAAGTAAATAGAATAAAATATTTATCTTTTGAATCTGAAAAATATGAAAATTAGCAAATAAAAAACCTTGTATAAAAAAATTTAACATATAAAAACCAAGGATTTTGCTGCTAAGTTTACGTTTACTAAAAAACATTATTGCAAAAACATAGGAATGTAGTACAGCAAAAATTATTAAAAAGAAATCCATTTTAAAATATTTTTGTAAATACGAAAATACAAAAATTATAATTAAAAACGCTTTAAAGAAGGTTTTTTATGAGATATATGTATTAATTCATAACAATTATATTAAAATAATAATGTTTCGTATCCTTTATAAAGTTCTAAAAATCAGAACTTTAAATTTTATAAAAAGTTAAACGAGATATTATCTGTATTAATTTATAAAACTAATATTAATCTTCTATTAATAAACAAATTATAATAGTAAATAAAGCTGTAAATTCGTGATAAATTTTTGAGATAAAGTATTTCATTTACTGAAATCTTATAAAAATGGGTCAACATAAATTTTTAAGAAAAAAAACGTCGAATAAAAAATTTTATTTAAGAGCATATTTGAAGAAAATAATATATATTTCTTCATTAACTTTTTTTCTAATAATATGTACATATGATTTGTTTGCATGTAATGGTGGCAATTTTGGAGACAATATAAATGTAACAAATAATTGGCAAACAATTTCAGTTCAGACATACACTTATTATACTTTCACAGCTACATCGGCAGGCGAAATATTTATTTTTAGTTTTTGTCAGGGTGGAGGAAATAACCTTGTTGATACACAATTAGAGGTTCATTATAACGACGGTATATCAACCGGCATATATAATGATGATGCCTGTGGAAATGGCTCAGAACTTACGTTTACGGCTCCATACTCGGGTACTTATAGAATTTCTGTCTATAGATATAATTGTCAGACAACTGTAGTATCTGCAGGAATACTTGCATTTAAACGAATTATACCAAACGAACAAGATTGTGTTGGAGCCATTACTGTTTGCCAATCAACATACTTTCAAAGTGAGTCATATTTTGGTTATGGAGCAATACTTGATTATACTAGTTCGGCATCGTGCCCGGGGCTATGTTTGGAAACAGAAGATAAATCGGTGTGGTACACTTTTCAGGTTCAGCAAAGTGGTATTCTGGATTTTAGAATTACTCCTAACTTACCTAACAGCGATTATGATTGGGCATTATTTAATCTAACAAATCACGATTGTTCGGTATTACAAAACATTTCCGCAAATACTAATCTAATAGTTTCTTGTAATGCTGCTTATGATTTTGGTACAACAGGAGCTAATAATCTTATCCCAAATACTAATTCCAATTGTCAGGGTCCTTCAACTTTAGGTGGTGCACCCGTTAATAATCCAACAATATATGTTAATGCCGGAGAAATATATTATTTGAATATTCAAAATTGGTCTGCAACACAAGGTGGCTATACTTTGGATTTTAGTAATAGCACAGCTTCAATATTCGATAATAATTCTCCGTACATAGATTTTATTGAAGTGCCAAATTGTGGACAGAATTTTTTTATTGTGCATTTTAATGAAAATATTAGTTGTTCCACAATTTCTTCTGCTTTCTTTACTTTGAGTGGTCCGGGAGAACCTTATACTATAACATCTATATCCGGAAACTCTTGCGATTTAGGTGGTAGTATGGAGAGAGTTTTTACTGTTAATTTTTCTCCTGCAATAAACACGTCGGGTAATTTTACAATCAATTTTAGCGGCAATGTAACAGATATGTGCGGTAATACTTCAAGCCATGATATATGGAATTTTACAATCAATTCCGGAGCAATTTTAAATCTTACTTCCAATCCGTCAACTTTAAATCAGAATATTTGTTTAGGTAACTCAATTGCCAATATTACATATAATGCTTCTGTAGGTTCTACCTGTACTTTTAACGGCTTACCACAGGGGGTAACTAGTAGTTATAATCCTGCTACAGGGCAAATAATAATTTCAGGAACGCCAACAGTTACAGGGACATTCAATTTTACTGTTTCAGTAGCTGGTAGTTGCGGAAATTTAACATCTAACGGAGTTATTATTGTTAGTCAAAACAATACACCAATATTTAATCAATTTGGTCCATTTTGTAAAGGAGAAACAGCTCCGGTATTGCCAAACACCTCTTTAAATGGTATTAATGGCAGCTGGCAACCTGCGTTTATAAATACAAATATTGTCGGGATTTCTACATATACGTTTACACCTCTTTCCGGGCAATGTGCTTCGCAGGTTTCAATTCAAGTCGAAATTATAAATACTCAAACTCCGATTTTCTCAAGCTTTGGTCCTTATTGTCAAAATTCACCTGATATTATTTTACCTTCAGTATCTAATAATGGAATAAGTGGGAGCTGGACACCATATATTGTTAATACATCAGTTACAGGAACATTCCCGTTCGTTTTTACCCCTACTACAGTGCAATGCGTAAATAATTATGCAGTTAACATAAGTATTACCACTAATCCTACGGTAAGTTATAGCATTATAAAACCAGTGAATTGCGACGGAAACAATGGGATTATAAATATTAGTGCAACAGGAGGAACTCCACCATTTACAGGAATTGGAAATTTTAGTATTAATTCTGGTCAGCATAGCTTTATTGTTAGCGATAGAAATTCATGCACTGGAAGAGTTGATGTTGATATTCCTGTGCCTCCTCCTTTAATCACCGAAATTATCAAACTTAATGATGTAGATTGCTTTGGTAAAGACAATGGTAAAATTTCAATAAATATTACTTCTGGTAATTCTCCTTACCGGCTTGATTGGAACAATAATTTTGAAATATTTGCAACTAATAATTTTATAAAAGAAGGTCTTAAAGCTGGTAGTTATGAATTTAAACTTACCGATTCTAATGGCTGTTCTTTGACCAAACAAATTACAATAAACGAACCAGCAAAAATTGAAATTAGTGTAAATGCTCAAGGTCCTTCCTGTATTGGTAATAACGACGGTTACATCGAACTTGAAGTAAAAGGCGGGACTTCTCCATATTCTTATTCATGGGATTTTATACTATCGAATGACTCAATTCTTACAGGACTTCAGGCTGGTTATTATAATGTTATAATTAAAGATGCTAATAATTGTACTTTAGAACTTAACGAAATAAGTTTAAAAGATTTTCCGGAATTATGTTTAAAAATACCAAATGCACTAACTCCTAACGGCGATGGAATAAATGATATATGGATAATTGAAAATATAGAGTTATTCCCTGAGGCAAATGCATGGATATATAACAGATGGGGACAGGAAATTTATAATGATAATCCATTAAAAAATCCATGGGATGGTTACTATAAGGGCAAAATTCTTCCGACAGGAACTTATTTATACATTATTCAAACTAATAGAGGTTTAGGTTCGGTTTATAAAGGAACTGTAACAATTATTTACTAACTAATTTCAAAAAGTAAATTATTACAAACTTTAGTCCTCATTTACAACATATATCTCAATTTTACTTCAACACGGGTTTCGCCATGTCCTACTACAAATTTGAAATCATCAAAATGAGGACGGCGGAGTCCTGTAGAATAATAATTTGAAAAACCGAAACCTTCAGTTGGAATGCCAAAAATGTTGTAATCCATTTTGCCGTTATTGTTTTCATCATCCAGAACTGCTATAGCATAAGTGCCTGGCTTTAGTTCTATCTTTATTAGATTTTTATTTTTCTTAATGTAGGCTTTTTCAAAAAAACACTCATAATATGGTTTTTGGTTGATAAAGTCGTTATTTGATTTGAATACGGCTACTCTTATTTTTCCATTATCGTTGCGTATGTCGTGCATTTCGATTACAACGTTTTGGCTTAATAAAAAACTGCTGATAAAAATGCAAATAAGACTAAAAATCGCTCTCATAATCTTATTTTTCGAGATTTGAGGGACTAAAATCAATTTCTTTCAAACTGCACGAATT
Organism: uncultured Bacteroidales bacterium; assembly: GCA_937982115.1. Taxonomy (GTDB): domain Bacteria; phylum Bacteroidota; class Bacteroidia; order Bacteroidales; family ML635J-15; genus Bact-19. Next base: position 29,360 of record CALJNE010000073.1, read on the forward strand.
AACAAAATTATCAATTATTAAAATAGATTTCCTTCCATTTTTTTCGTTTTTCATTTCCATACGAAAAGCAAAATATTTCCCGTTAGTTTGTTTTCGATAGTCCAAAATAGTTTGAGTGCGGTCGAGGTTTCCGTTTTTGTCGTAATATTCTGTTTTGTAGGTGAGATAAGTATTTTTATCAATAAATGAAATTTGTTTGCTGAAGCCATATTCTTCTTCGAGTTTTGGAGATTTTGGAGTAGATTCTACAACATAGCATTGTTTATCGTTAAACGATTCTGTTTTAATCAATTTATAATCAAAATCATTCAGGTTTGGAATTGCCATATCGGAGTTTTTAAATTCAGAGCCCATAAAATTTGCAGATTTCTCACTTCCCGAAATTCTGCGGGTTTTTCGCATTGATGGAAGATAAATCCACATATCGGCAGGTTTGTCTTCGTAATTGAAAATCAATATGCTCGTGCCGCTTACATCTGCAGGATAAGTAAATTTTATTAAGGTTTTGTTTATCCCTTCATAATTTTTATTATAAGTAGTTAGTTTTCGGATTCGTTCATTCCCTTTGTTATCCAGAATTTTTAGTGTTGAATTCATTTCAAATTCATTTACTTTTATGGCATCGAGGGCATTATTACTTATTGTTTTTGCATCCTGTCCCTTTAGAATAAGACTTAACATCAATAAACATAAAATACTCAGTGTTTTCATAATGATTATTTTTTTTGATTAAACAAAAATTTTGGTTTTGTAATTACACATATTGCAGGGATTAATATCAGTGCACATATTAAACATATTAAAATAGAAAGGATAATTAAAACAGCAAATGACCTTACAATCGGGAAAGAGGAAAATAACAATACAGAGAATCCAATTACAACTGACAAACCATTAATTATGATACCTTTGCCCGTGTTTGAGATTGCATTTTTAACAGCTTCCTTCACAGTTTCTCCTTGAGCCGCTTCATGCTTAATTCTCCAAAAAATGTGAATGGTATAATCAACTCCCAAACCTATAGAAATTGAGGTTAATAAAGCAGTTACAATATTTAATTCAATATTCGTCCATCCCATAATTCCAAATGTGCAAATTATGGCTGTAACAAGCGGCAAGCTGCCGAGAAGTCCGGCATATACAGACCTGAAAATTATTATTAACATTATAATTATGGCAAAAAATGCAAAAACTAAAGAATAGTATTGTCCTGTAACAACCGATTCGCAAATTTCTTTATCAACAAGACTATATCCTCCTGCGAAACGAAAGTTTTTATCATTTTCGGTAAGTTTTGAAATTTCTTTTAAAATGTTGTTGATTTCTTTTATGTTATTAGCTTTGAATTGAACGCTCATTATAAGGTATTCATAATTAAAATCTGTGAACTGTTCAATATCTTCCGGATTACCACTCATCGAGTATAGAAGCAGATATTGAGAAATTGCTTCGTAAGTGTCTGGAATTTTGTCGTATTTGGGTTCGTTGGGTTCGTGAAATACCGTGCTAAGTTTTTTTACTATATCTGCAAGCGATACAATATTGCCAATATTTTTGTTCTTCTTTAATTCCTTGGCGTAATGGTCAATGTTTTTTAAAATTTCGGGACTTCGAGCATCTCCTTGAAATAATAAATACATAAACTTTGCTCCTCCGAAATTCTTATCAACAATTTCTACTGCTTTGTTAAACTCGTGTTTTTCAGGTAATACATTATTATTGTCTGCTGCAGTATGAAAAAATATTAGACCTATAGATGAGACCAGAACTGCAAAAGCAATTATTAAAATTATTTTTACGGGTTGCTGTATTATTGTATTTAATATTTTTTGTGTTAAAATTTTATTTTTTAATTGATAGGTAAAATTTGTTCTGTTCTTTTGTTTATTTAAAAAAACAAGCATTGCAGGAATAAATGTTAAACTTAGCAATAAGGCGATACCAATACTTATGGATGCTATATAGCCCATTTCTCTTGCAGGTATTAAAATATGGGTTGCCAGACCAAGAATTCCGGCAATAGTAGTGAGTCCTGTAATAACTACCGGTTGTTTTAGATATTTTACACAAATTTTTACCAGATTTTCATTTTTTTCGTGTGGGTATAGGTCTTTTAATTCCCGGTAACGGCTTATGATGTGAATACCATAGTTATTTGCAATGGCAATCATCATTATTGGAATTAAAATGCCAATAAGGCTGATATCTTTATTCAAATATCCCATCAATCCAAATGAAAAAATTATGGAAATAAATACAATTGAAATCGGCAAAAAGACATAACTCAAGTTTCTAAATGAAATGCTCAGAAAGATTGTCATCAACATTAGTCCTAATGGCAGGAGTAACATTAAATCTTCTGCAATTTTGTTGTTGGCTTCATCACGTAGTATAGCCATTGAGTTAACATATATTTTTTCGTTGCCCGGGAATTTATTTATAACAGAGTGAATGTAGTTATTTATTTCGTTATCCGGTAGTGTTTTTCTGTTCTTCAGAATTATCAAAGTATATTTAAAATCTTCAGAAACAATTTTTTTGTAAACGAATTCATTGTTAATGATTTTTTTTCGTAGAGATTTAATTTCGTCTTCTGTTGAGGGGATATCCTGTAAAATTGGGTTAACAATCAAAAAACCGTCTTCGCTTTTAAAGTCTTTAGCTTGAAAAATGGAATATACATTGCCAAAGTTTTCGTTATCTTGCAACTCATCACAAATGTTTTTTATTCTAAACAGTGTTTTTGGGTTTAAGACATCTACGGTTTCAATCACTATTAAGATAGGTTCGCTTTCGCCAAAAATTTCGTGAATAATCGCCGAATTTTTTTTGAAATTCATTTCATTCGGAATGTATGATTCCAGGTCGGGATTAATTTTTAAATTCGGAATTGGAATTATAAAAGCAATTGTAATGACAATCGTTAAAATTATTGTAATCAAAGATTTTGTTTTTAAATTTATATTTTTCATAATTAAAAATTAGCTTTTAGTTCAACAGCAATTCCATTCAGTATTTTTGATGAATAGTTATAAAGCGAGTTCTCCGGACCTGATAAATATCTCCACGACAGTGAAGCCATCAGGTAATCGTTTATTTTATAGGTTAATCCTGAATTGATGAGTTTTTCTTTTGTCGTGAAATCATATATAAAACTGAAATTGGTTTCAAGAGTTTCGTATAAAAATGGTTTTGCGACAATAAACATCACAGAATAAGAATTAGATTTTTCTTGCTTGAAAATTTTATTGTTAAATTTTAATAATTCATATTCTGCTGTTTTTTGTGCATAGTTGAGCCAATCTTGAGGGTTTATGCTCCATGGCATTGTCGGTTGAGATCGGATTCTGAAATCAAAAACATATTTACCTGTCATCTGTACAATAAATTGCCAATCTTTTATTCTTTTGTCTAATGCAAGTGCAAGAATAATTTCGGGGTTTGGAATATGAATACTGTCTCTGTAATTTTTTGTATGATGATAAACTGCATCGAATCGAAAGATGTAAGAACCTAACATAAAATCTCCATCAATACCGAAACTTTGTCTTCTGAAAGTCTTTGCTTGAATATCTAAGGAAGGTGTAAAAGTTTGCCACGAAAATGAGAAATTCTTTATTGATAGAGCAGGGTTAATACAATACGAATTCAGGAAATACAGCGACAATGTTGGATTTTTTAAGTTTATGTCAGTTTTTATTCCATAATTTATATTTTTTAAGTTTATTTCGGGGCGGTATGGTTCAATAAAATTTGCGTATTCAGCGAAATTCTCTTGAGTGAATAATTCAAACTTATATATTGATTGTTTATAAAAGGGAATTAAAATTAATTCCGGCACAATTATTTTATTCATTTTCAGTTTGGTGCTTAAAACAAAGTTTGAGATGTTCATATCATCCGGATTGACAGTCAGAAAAAAATAATTTTGAGGAGTAACTATGTTTAGCGGACTAATAGCATCTGTTTTTCCCCAGGAGATTATTTTATTTCCGGCAGAAATATCAAATTTTTTTGAGTTATATGTTATAAAGGCTTCTTTTAATTCAGGAATAACAAAATACTCATTAAATTCTATTCCTGTCCTGAATCTTGTGTCAGAAAAGATGTAAAATGATTCTGTTTTTTTTGAAATTGAGATTGATGTTTCAGCAAAAGCATTGGCTATTGGAAATTCTTTCCCAAAAAAATAGCCGCATGACCTGATATAACCACCGAAAATTTTGTCGTCTTGGTTATTGTATTGTTCAACCGAACTTTCTTCATAGGTAGTTTGTGAGAATAAATTCTGCATAAAGAATATTATAAATATTAAAATCCAAAAACTCCTCATTCTTGATTTTTTAAACAAAATTATTCCGACATTGCGGCATTGAGGTTTGTGTTTTAAATCTCGTACAATATTTTGATGTACAACTTTTAAAAGTCGAACTTTAAGAGATTGTTTTGATAATCGGCAATAGAAACGAAACATGAGTTATTACGAAATCTCCATCTTCATCAGTCTTGTAATAGTATCAAACATTATTAATCTGTTAAATGAAAGCATGTCTATGTCAGGCTATAAAGTTATTTTTAGAAGAAAGTCGTAATCTGCATGGTCTTATTGATTTATCTCAAAAAATTATTAAACAAATATTTCAACCGGCAAATGATAAATACACAACTAAACTCTAAATTTTTTCTGGTATTGATTAGGGGTAAGTCCAGTGAACTTTTTGAAAACAGAGAAAAATGATGATTTACTATTGAACCCACATTCGTATCCGATTGCTTCGATTGACCACTTAACATTTTTGTCGGTGAGTAATTTTTTTACTTCCTCAACCCTGTAGGAATTAACAAAATTAAAGAAATTTTTACCAATTACGGTATTTAAAACTTCTGTTATCTGGTACTTTGGAATTTGTATGGCTTCTGACAAATAATCCATATTAAAATCAGGATTAAGGTAAGGCTTTTCTTTTTCAAAAAAGGAAAATATGAGTTCTTTTATTGTTTGTTTTTGTTTTTCATCAAGTATCGAAGTTTTATATTTATTATCTGAGCTAATTTTGGTATTTGTAAAAATCTGAGGTTGAAAAACACCGTAAAAACTCAAAATATAAATTATTCCAAGCAAAAAGTAATAATTATAAAAATGAGGGAGTAAAAGTCTTTTTTCTGTAATAATTACACCTATTGCGATAAAAAATGAGGAGAAACAATAAGCGCTGTAGATAATTATTATAAAAAATAACCATCCGAGTGTTAATTTTTGCGAAAAAGATGAGAACTCGTCTTTTAAACTTTTTCGGTGTCTGTGAAGCATAATATAACTCGAGATGTTATATCCCATCCAGGACAGGATGTTAGCAATCCCAAAAGCAAGTCTAAAACTCAATGTATTGTTAATTTCAAAAAACTCGTTCAGCATAATCTTTTCACCAAAAATATAAGCCAGAATTTCAAAAATAAAAAATGGAGTAAGATGTAATAAGTGTTTGTATTTTAATTTAAAATCAGTTTTGATTAAAGATTTAACATAAAAATAAAAAGCGGGATTAAATAGGAGGAACGAACTTGAAAGAATAGGATATCCGTAAATTTTGTAATCGGAAATACAGGTCAAAAATTGAATAGCAAATAAAAACAACCAGCCTGCAAGAATTTTATCGCTGATAGTTCTTTTTTCTTTGTTCAAAATAGTTATTGCAGCAAACAAGCTCTGCGATACACCAACCCATAATACAATTTCTAACATATTTATTATTTGTTGTAACAAATATAATGAAGATTTTGAGAAAATATTGCATAGTTTGTTTGCTAATTATCCACAACAGCATTTATTTTAATGTAATAAATAGAAAGCAAAAAGATTTTTACCTACAACAATTTTAATTCAAATCAATTAATTCTCAAACTAATTTTATAGATTTGCTTTGTGAAAAATTTACTTGTTTTTATATTATTGTTTAGTGTTTTTTTATTTTCTTATTCACAGGAAAATGAAGAATTGAAATTTGTGAGATATTATTATCCCACAGGTCAGGTATCGGCTGAGGGTTGTCTTAGAAATGGAATTCCTGACGGCTACTGGCGTAATTACTATGAGGACGGCACTCTAAAATCTGAAGGTAATCGAAGTTTTTACAAATTAGACAGCATATGGAAATTTTATTATCCCGACGGAAATCTGCAATCTGAAATTTTTTATCGCAACGACCTCAAAAACGGCTATCAATTAAACTATGAATTTTATTATGATAAGGATTCCAACAAGGTTTATTATCTGGCTTCTAAAGAATTATTTTTAAACGGGAAACGCGAAGGAAAATCTTATTATTTTGACACAAAAGGAAATTTAAGGTTCGAAATAAATTTTAAAAACGATAAACGACACGGCGAAGGCAGAGAATATGATGAAGACGGAACTGTAATTACTTTGCTGAATTTTTTTAATGGTTACGAAATTGAAAATATTCGTATAAACCGAAAAGATAATCAGGGACGAAAGCAAGGCAGATGGATGGAGTTTTATGACAACGGCAACAAAAAACGCGAAATGGGTTATCTAAACGATAAGTTGCACGGATTTTACAGAGAATATGATATTTCAGGTAAAATTCTGCTAGAAAGAAGATACATTGACGGAGAAATTTTTGTTGCCCCACAGGAGCAAGAAATTAGTTTAAAAGCCGAGGTTAAAAAAGTTTTCTATCCAAACGGAGTTATTCAATACGAAGGTGCGTTTATAGAAAATGTTCCTGTTGGTATTCATAAGGTATTTGATGAAAAAGGAAAATTAATTAAAGTTAGCGAGTATGATTCCGAAGGATTACTTCGAGGCGAGGGGCTTTTTGATGTTCAGGGATTACGTACCGGAAAATGGAGATTGTTCGACCCATATAATGAATACTATTATGCCGAAGGAGAATATGAGAAAGGACTCCGAACAGGTAAATGGATTTTTTACTTTCCCGATGGAAGTACAGAAATGGAAGGCTATTTTGAACAAGATAAGCCTGAAAAAGAATGGACATGGTATTTTCCAAACGGAAATATTCGCAGGGAAGAGGTTTACTTTATGGGCAAGAGAGAAGGACCATTCAAAGAATTTGATATTGACGGAAATCTAATACTCAAAGGAGAATATTTCGATGGGGAACGTAACGGTGAATGGGAAATTAACGTTGGTGAGGTTACTCAGAAAGGAAAATTCAATTACGGCGAAAAAGACGGAGAGTGGCGTTTTGTATTTAATGACAATGGCAAACTTAGATTTATAGGAGACTTTAAAAAAGGCGAACCCGATGGAATTCACAAATTTTATTATCCTAACGGAAATATTGAATTATTTGGAGCATATCGTATGGGGAAAAAACATAAAGACTGGAAAAAATTTGATGAGTCAGGGAAATTATTGGTAACCTACACTTATAAAAACAATGTACTAATAAAAATTGACGGTGTAAATATTCGAAGAGGAAAGGCAGGTAAAAAGTAATTGATTTGCCGATTTGCCGAACCTGATAAAAATTTTTGTATATTCGCTTATCAAAAAAATGAAATATGAAAAATCTGATTTTAATTTTCATAATATTTTTCAATTCTTCTTTATTTGCTCAGGTGGTTCTTACAGCCGAGAAACATTTGCCCGTTGCGGGAGATGAAAATATTTTCGTTGAATATGAGATGCCACTGATTATAGTTCCCGGTAGAAATCAGATTTGGGATTTTTCAGCATTGAATACTACAGGCAATATTAGATTTAGTAATTTTAATCAAGGAGAAAAGGATTTGTTGAATAGTTTTAATATCCGGGATGCTTTGGTTGTTACTCAGGGAGGAGATAATTATTACCATCAAATAAGTAAAGATAATTATTCACTTGCAGGATTTCGAAACGAAGATTTTATAATTTATTATAATAAACCAATTGTGCGATTAAAATATCCATTTGCATTTACGGATGTATATGAATCGGATTTTGTAGCTAAAGCTATTTCCAGAAATGGCTCCGAAACTGAAATTACCGGGAATTACAAAATCGAGGCTGATGCTTACGGAACTGTCATTTTACCCGGCAATATCAATGTAAATGTTTTACGGATTAAAAGTGAAAGTGTGTCGGTTCAGGTAAGTAAATGTCGCGAGGTTAGAATTCACTCAATTAAATATTTATGGTATAGCGACAATCAAAGATATCCTGTAGCAAGTCTTTTAATAGAGAAACGATTTTATTGCGATGGTAAGGAAACTGAAAGTCAATCCTTCTGGATAAATCAAAGTTTTCTGGAAAAACTGACAGCCTCGACCGTTGAAAACACTTTGGAACCGGAATTAAGTTCGGAGATGAGCATATTCCCTAATCCATTAAAAGACGAGGCACAAATCAGGATTAGACTTTTTGAGGATTCTTACTGTAAAATCTCTCTTAAAGGAGTTGCCGGAAATCATATTTCGGAAATTGTTAATAATCAATATTTTAAAGCCGGAACTTATTATTTTATGATAAACAAAAATAAACTTAGTTTGTTGCCCGGAGTTTATTTCGTTGAACTTTATACCAATAATCAAAAAATTGTAAAAAAGATAGTTGTACAATAGTTTTTTCAGGTAAATTTTGAATTCTGAAGATAGGATAAATCCTGTAGTAATTCACTTAGATAATTTGACTGAAAAATTTTTTCGTCCTGATAAATTGAAAATTATAAAATATTTTTTTTTAATGGGTTAGAATAACAATTCAAATATTTAAAGAATTATATTATATGATAGTTTGAAAGCCCAGTTATCGAGTTGTTTTGGCAGGGAATAAGGACCGTAACGATAATATACAGCTACACCAAATCCTTGGACATTAATTCTAACCAAATTATTTAATATAATTCCAGATTCAAAATATCCTTTGTTCATCTTCATAGTATTGGAATTAATAATATGATTGTCTCCCCAGCCTAAGGCAGAAAACAGAGCAATTTGTGGTTTCCATTTTTTAGTTTTATAAAGCAGACTACCGAAATTATGCAGTAAAAATACCGAAGCAAAACGATCGGAAACAAATTCGTTTACACGCATGGTATTAAAACTGTTGTAAATATTTAACCATGAATAACTTCCCATACCATAATACAAACTGCCGTAAGCTGTGTTCTTATCAGCAAAAGCTCCTATAAACGTGATAAGGCTTTCACCTACAGTTCTCCAGATAAATTTTTTGGAAATATTAATTTCTGCCTTGTTATACTGAGAATAATTATTGCTAACATTTATCCCTCTGATGTAATTAATTTGAAGAATGGGATAATTTGTTCCGAGACTTAGCCTGTTTCCGCGAGGAGTTTGAAGAAATTTTTCTTTATAAGCATATCTAAGATACAATCCGGCTTCGTAAAAAGTAGTATTTTTATGTATTTCGTTTAAATATTCATATCTCTGGAGGTTAATAAAATTCTTTTCTTTGTGGGAAATTTTTATCTCAGCGGTCAAATACTTAAAAGCATTAAATTTAAAATCGGCGGAGTAAATTTTAATAGAATCCATTTCAGATAAAAAGAAATCCCTTAAATTTTGCTGAGCAAAGCCTAACAAAGAATTACTGAAGAAAATTTCATCTGAAAAAACTAAATCTTGTTTGTACGAAAGTCTGAGCCTTGTTGTTTGTGAACGGTTAAAGAAAACATCAGTAAAAGCTCCGTATTTCCATGCTTTATCCCCAAAACCGTAGGCAAAATAACCTCCCACAGAAAAATATCTCGAAAATTTTTGATTCGTATTTACACCAAGTCCTAAACGATATTTCTCGTATTCGTTGAACCATAAAATTGATGATAAATCTATGTTGAAAATTGAAACGGGAATGTATCCGGAAATCAGAATTTCAAAAATTTCAATTGTTTTGTCAAGATTAGCTTCTTTGCCAATGCTGTCAATAACCTGATAAGTGCGAATTTCTTTTTCAGTAAGCATTTCTTTTCTGTATCTGTTCCAGAATTCTTCTGTTTTTTTATGAGCATCATCAGCCACAATCACATCCAGCTGGTTAAATTCTTTTCGTTTAATATCCGGATTGAGGCTAATATCATAGATATATGATTTGCCTATCCCCACCACTGGAAAACTGAGGGAATTGTTGCTTTTGCTTCCGCTACTAACAGATACAAGATTAAAAATCAAATCCGTATTCAACTGAACAGGAAACCATTGAATACCATTAATAAGTTCATATTTTTGTTGAATATTAACGTTAAAAATTCCATCCGGTTCGAAAGGTCGAGCTATTACACTTTGAATTGCATAACCGTTGCTATTTATGTGTAAAACTCCTTGAAGTCCGTCGAAATTTGTACCTTTTCGCGGTCGGAAAGATATTACAAAAATAGTATCTTTTAATTCGTTATACAATGTGTCTTCGATAATAAAAAGGTAGCGTCTTGTGCTGTTTTTACTTATTGGGCTTAAATATCGTTTGTCGAGAATACTTACAAAGTCTTTGTAAAAAGAAAAGGATTGAAACTGATTAGTAAGCAGTGTAAAAGCAGGATTTTGCAAACCTGAAATTCTGTGAGCCAGAACTTTTTCGCGATTATTGTCGGGATAGAGAAATCTCCTTTCGGTAACCGATTCTGTGAGGAAGAAATATTGTTCGTCGAGGAAATTAGAAAGTTCTATCAATGCAGAATCATTTATCTGCTTATTTTTTGTTGTATTGGTATCCTGCTTTACTGAGCTTATATCAACAGTAAAATACATTTTGTTGTACGAAGTATAAGTAAACGAACGAACTTTCTCGGGATTATTTTTATCGGAGTTTTCTATAACAAGATTAATGATTCTATGTGCCGGATTTTCGCCGGGAAGAACGGTTACCTCATTAAGAGTTAATACTTGTGCCTGTAATTTTATTTCAATATAAGATTTGTTCGACATAACTTCTTTTTCAACAAGCTTAGTTTCGTAACCGAGATAAGAAATTCTTAAAAACTCAATTTTATTTCTGTCAGGAATTACAAAATATCCATCAATATCGGTAGTAGTGCCTAAATTTTTGGAGTTATAAACAATATTTACAAAAGCAAGGTTTTCTCCTGTAAGAGCATCAGTGATTCTTCCGGTTAACGCGTTCTGAGAATAAGAATTTAATATTATTGAAAATACTAAGATGCCAAATATCAAAAATATTTTAATGAGATTTTTCATAGTTCACTTTTTAGAATTACAAATTTAAAATAATTTGAATTATAGCCAAAGTGTTGAGTTATTTGAATTTTTGTACTAAACATAAGACAAAATTATTATATAGAAAAAGTATATTGTGACAGATGATTGAAAAAATTTGAATTTGATTTAATGTATATAAGATTGAAAAATATTAACTAAGTGATAAAGATTAGTTCAATGTAAACTTAGATAGAATTTGGTCTGTAATTAAAAAGGGCGGGAATCTGATTGAATTGATGTTTTAGAAAATAATAATCTATATGAAAGTTGTGTTGACATTTCAATTTATTTTTTATTTTTGCAAAGGTTTGATTATCGAAAAATAAAAAAATGGAAAAAATGGGACAAAAAGTCAAACGTAATCCCTTCCGACAAGAAATTGTGAAAAATACAATTAACGAGTGTACACAATGTGGTAGTATAATTTTTATTTAATTTTGATGAAATATTTATGAATCGGAAAGATGTTTTTTTAAGGTTATAAAATATTATAAATATGTATTGAAACTTTGATTTTTTAATTGAAAAACGTTATAAAATGAACAAGGAAATGAAAAAAGTAAAACGTAATCCCTTCCGACAAGAAATTGTGAACTTGCCAATCAAGGAATCTTGTAATTTTGGGAGTGTATTTTTTAAATTACGATAAGGTGTTTATGAGTAGAAAGGATATTTTTTTAAATATGTTAAACTATTTCAAATATGTGTTGATATTTCATTTTAGTTTTTATCTTTGCAATAATTTGTTAATAGAAAAACGTTAAAAAATGAACCAGAAAAAGAAAAAAGTTAAACGAAATCCCTTCCGACAGGAAATTGTGAAACTGTAAATCGGGGAATTTTGTAATTTTTGGAGTGTATTTTTATTTAAATATGATAAAGTAATATAGATATGTTTTGTTATTATTCTTTAATAAATTTAGTAGTTATAATTATTTCATTTTCTTCAAAGACAGATAAAAAATAAATTCCTTTTGCTAAATTTGTAATAGGAATAGCGATATTACCGGGATTAGTGAATTTATTAGTGTAACAAATTTTGCCAATTGAATTATAAATAACAATTTTCAGTATTGTTTTTTCATATGGTGTAATAATACTAAGTATATCAGAAGTTAGGTTAGGAAATATTTTAATTT